>NZ_QMIN01000109.1:0-46833 GCF_003287795.1 Actinomyces sp. Z5 | reverse complement strand
GATCAGCTGTCCGCCGTGGGCCAGTAGCCACGCGTACAGCTCGGCGTCGCTGGGCAGGGCGCCGAGTATCTGGCGGGCGGCGTACACGCGGCCGCCGGAGGTGATGGTCAGGACCAGCACCCAGAACTGGCCGTCGAAGTAGACGCTGCTCTCCGCTGAGGTATTGGGCACTGTGGGCGGAACAGACGTCGGCGGTGTATGCGGCATGAGGACTCCTACGGGTGCGAAAAACGCACCCGGTGCAACTGGAGTCCTTGGCCCGCGGCCGGGCACGTGCCCGAATTTCCGCAGGACCGCGGTGACGAGCGCCTGATTGTGTTTTCCCCTCGGGGAGCGGCGCCATCCGGACTTCCTCCGGACCGTGCAATTCGTGCAACCGGGTCGGCGCCCGCGGTTGGGACGCCGAGAACAGCATAGATGGTGAGGCGAGGTGCGGGCACGAGGCGATCGGAAAACGTCAGAATCGGTGACAAACGCCAAAGATGCTCACCGGTGCACGGCGTAGCTCCGGGGTACGTTGGCGGCTGCGCCTGTCACAGTATGTCGATGGCAATCGCATCCATCAGGTCTTGGCCGGTTCTGACGTACCTGACATGCTCAGTGAATCCGGGCGGCAGATGCTCTCTTTGGCTCTCGTTGGTGATGCAGGTAGGGCAACCCGGGGGAAATATGACCCAGTCGGCCGCCCGCGCGGCTGCTACCAGCAGGTCGCAGGTGCGATCTCCTTCGAAATGGTTGAACATCATGGAGTCCTCGCTGAGATAGACATCCGCCCCACCATCGCGCGTTCTTATGAACAGGAAATGGAATTCGGGCTCGTCTCGCTCAATGAAGGGCTGAAGTACTGCTCGGGCGGCGGCACCTCCGCCCGAGCGCGAACCGCCCTCGTGGATTCCGACAGCGAAGACATCGTAAGACATAACGGGATTATATACTGATGTCTGCCAGGTCAACTGCCGCCGAGGGCTGACGGACTGCGGCGGTTCCGCCCGCGCGGTCCGCATACGCTGCCGACCGCGCCGACCGTGCCAGCGTCACATAACGCCGACGTACCCGGGGATCACTAGACTCGGGCCCGATGAGCGAGCAGACCACTCCCGCCGCGCAGCCGCGCGTAGCCACCCAGCAGGTACTGGGGCAGGCCGGGCGCCGCGGCCCCCTCCGCTACGGCGAACGCGTGCAGGTCACCGACTCCAAGGGCCGCAAGCACACCTTCGTGCTCGACCCCGGCGGCTACTTCCAGTCCCAGCGCGGCAGCTTCTACCACCGGGACGTGGTCGGCCGCGATGAGGGCACGGTGATCACCACCGAGTCCGGGCATGAGCTGCTGCTGCTGCGACCGCTGCTGGCGGACTACGTGCTGTCCATGCCGCGTGGCGCACAGGTCGTCTACACCAAGGACGCCGGCCAGATCATTGCCTTCGCGGACATTTTTCCCGGTGCCCGGGTGTTGGAGGCGGGGGTGGGCTCCGGTGCCCTGACCATGAGCCTGCTGTCCGCGATCGGGGAGGGCGGCCACCTGCTGTCCATTGAGCGGCGACATGACTTCGCGGCGATCGCCGCCTCCAACGTCGACGCCTGGTTCGGCCGTCACCACCCCGCCTGGGAGCTGCGCACCGGTGACTTCGCCGACGTGGTTGCCACCCACGTCGCCGAGGCGAGTGTGGACCGGGTGGTGCTGGACATGCTCGCCCCCTGGGAGAACGTCGACGCCGCCGCCCGCGCGCTGGTGCCCGGCGGCGTGTTCCTCGCCTACGTCGCCACGGTCCCGCAGCTGTCGCGCACCGTGGAGGCACTGCGCCAGTCCAGGCGCTTCACCGAGCCCGAGTCCTGGGAGTCGGCGGTACGCAATTGGCACGTCGACGGCCTGGCCGTGCGTCCCGACCACCGCATGGTCGCCCACACCGGCTTCCTGATCTCCGCCCGCCGCCTCGCCGCCGACTCCGCCCCACTGACCCGTAAACGCCCGCCCGCCCGCGGCGCCTACGACGACGCCGGCTACTGGACCATCGAGGACGTGGGGGAGCGCACCAGCACCGACCGCAAGGTCCGCCGCGTGCTGCGCGACTGCCGGGCCAAGCAGCCCGAGGACGCGACCCCGGTTCAGCCGGGCCTGCCCGAACCACAGGAGCCGGAACATGAGTGACTCCCAACCCCTGGGCATGCCGGCGCGCGACTTCACCAGCCACCAGCTGCGTGAGGCCCGCGCCGAGGCCATCAGCCTGTCCGCCAAGAACGAGCGCCTCGCAACGGCCCTGAACGCCGCCCGCGAACGCATCGCCGAGCTCGGCACCCAGCTCGACGCCGTCACCCGCCCGCCCGTCACGCTCGGCCTGCTCACGGGCCTGCCCGGCCCCGCCGAGGCCGACGTATCCCTGGGCGGACGTCACCTGCGGCTGGGACTTCACCCCGATCTGCAGGCGGCCGACCTGCGGGTGGGGCAGCGCGTGGCCGTCAACGACCAGATGCTGGTGGTCGACGCCCTGCCCGCGCCCGACACCGGTGAGGCCGTCACCCTGGACGAGGTGCTGGCCGACGGCGACGACGCCGCGGCGGCCGATGAGCGCACCGCGGTGCCCGCGGCCCGCGCCCTGGTCACGACCGGTTCCGGCGCCACCCGCGTGGTGCGGCTGGCCGGGCACCTCGACGCCGACGCGCTGCGGCCCGGCGACACGCTCGCCGCCGACCTGCGCGCGGACCTGGTAACCGCCCGCATCGCCCGCACCAGCGTCCAGCAGCTGGTCGTCGCCGAAACCCCGGACGTGTCCTGGGACGACATCGGCGGCCTGGGCCCGCAGATTCAGCAGATCCGCGACTCCCTCGAACTGCCCTTCGCGCATCCCGAGCTGTACCGCGCCTACGGGCTGCAGGCCCCCAAGGGCATGCTCCTGTATGGTCCGCCCGGCTGCGGCAAGACCCTGATCGCCAAGGCGGTCGCCACCTCCCTGGCCCGCTCGACGGGTGCCGGCGTCCACGACGCCGCCTTCCTGAACATCAAGGGCCCGGAGCTGCTGAGCAAGTTCGTGGGCGAGACCGAACGGCAGATCCGCGCCATCTTCGACCAGGCCCGCAAGGTCGCCGCCGAGGACCGGCCCGTGGTGATCTTCTTCGATGAGATGGAGGCCCTGTTCCGCACCCGTGGCAGCGGTGTCTCCTCCGACGTGGAGACCATGATCGTGCCGCAGGTACTCACCGAGATCGACGGCGTCGAGTCGCTGAACAATGTGGTCATCATCGGCGCCTCCAACCGGGAGGACATGATCGATCCGGCGATCCTGCGGCCCGGCCGCTTCGACGTGAAGATCCGCATCGACCGCCCCGACGCCGTCGGGGCGCAGGAGATCCTCGGCAAGCACCTGCGGGCCGACCTGCCCCTGGATCCGGCGGAACTGGCTGCGGCCGGAGGCGACCGGGAGGCCGCCGCGGCGGCCATGCGCCGCGTCGTCGTCGCCGACCTGTACGCACGCATCCCCGAGCGGGCGGTGCTGGAGTTGACCTACGTCTCCGGGCGGCGCGAGACCCTGTACCTGGCCGACTTCGTCTCCGGCGCGATGCTCGCCGCCGTCGTCGCCCGCGCCAAGACCGCCGCCATCAAGGACGAGCTGGCCGGCGGGGACGGCGGCTTGTCCACCGAGCGGCTGCGCGCGGCGGTCGCCGTCGAGGCCCAGCAGAACGAGGAGATCACCGCCGCCACCGCCCCCGAGGCGGCGGCCCGCGTCGTCGGCCACCGCGGTGAGATGGTGCGCGCGGTGCGCCGCCTGACTGACACGACCGCCACAAACCGACAGGAGAACGCATGAGCGTGCCCGAGCCCAGCCAGTTCACCCCGGTACGGCGCCCCGTCGGCCTGGAGACCGAATTCGGGGTGCTTGAGCCGGGCAACCCCTACGCCAACGCGGTGGTCATGGCCAGCCGCATCGTGTCCGCCTATGGGGCGGCCGCCCGCCCCGATGCCGGCACGCGGCAGGCCGTCCGCTGGGACTACGAGGGGGAGGACCCGCTCGCCGACCTGCGCGGCGGCCGCCTGGAGCGGGCCGCCGCCCACCCCAGCCAACTGACCGACGACCCCGACCGCCCCGCGCCCTCCGGCGACGTCCCGCCGGCCCCATGGGGCACGCGCCCGCGTCCCAGCGCCGCCGAGGCCGCCCTGCCGCAGGCCACCACCGCGGTGCTCGCCAACGGCGCCCGCCTATACGTGGACCACGCCCACCCCGAGTACTCCTCCCCGGAGGTACTCACTCCCCACGACGCCCTGGTGTGGGACCGGGCCGGGGAGGTGATCGCCCGCCGCGCCATGACGGCGCTGGCCCGGGGTGCCGGAGACACGGGACTGTCGCAGGACACCCCCGCCGAGGTGGTTCTGTACAAGAACAACGTCGACGGCAAGGGCGCCGCGTACGGCTCCCACGAGAACTACCTGGTGCGCCGGGACCTGCCCTTCGACACGCTGGCCGCCGCCCTGATCCCCTTCCTGGTGACCCGACCCGTATTCGCCGGGGCCGGCCGGGTGGGCATCGGGCAGCGCAGCGAACGCCCCGGCTTCCAGATCAGCCAGCGCGCCGACTACGTGGGCACCGACATCGCCCTGCAAACCACCTTCAATCGTCCCATCGTCAACACCCGCGACGAGCCGCACGCCGACGCCGCCCGCTTCCGGCGCCTGCACGTGATCAACGGGGACGCCAACCGCTTCGACGTGCCCACCTATCTGAAGGTCGCCAGCACCGACCTGCTGCTGTGGTACCTGGAGCGCGCCCACGACCGCGGCCAGGGCCTGGGGGCGCTGGCCGACCTGCGCATCACCGCCGACCCGGTGGAGGAGCACTGGGCCATGTCCCACGACCCGACGCTCACCTACGCGCTCGCCACCGCCCGCGGCCGCCTGACCGCACTGAAGATCCAGCGCGCCCACCTGCAGGCCATCACCGCCGCCCTGGAGGAGGACTACGGCGGCATCGACGCCGAACACGTCGGCGCCGAAACCGCCCAGGCGCTAGCCCTATGGGACGAGACCCTGGAGGCGCTGGACGCCTACGCCGCCGCTCACGGCACCCCCGCCCAGCCACAGGCCACCGCTCGGGCCGCACAGCTGGTCGAATGGGTCGCCAAACTGCAGCTGTGCGAGCGCCTACGCGAGCGAGCCGACACCGGCTGGGACGACCCGCGTCTGGCCGCCGCCGACATTCAGTGGGCCGACCTGCGTGCCGGCCGCGGGCTGGCCGAGAAGCTCATTGCCGCCGGCCACACCCGCCGCCTGGTCACCGACGCCGAGGTGGAGGCCGCCGCCGACCGGCCGCCCGCCGGCACGCGCGCCGCCGTCCGTGGCACTGCGGTGGCCAACCACGCCGCCGTCGTCGCCGCCTCCTGGACCAGCCTGGTGCTGGACGTGCCCGGGCGCGCGCAGCTGCTGCGCCTGCCACTGCCCGACGCCGTGGCGGTATCGGAAGCCGAGTCGGCACGTATCCTGGGCGCCGTCCAAGACGCCGTCACCCCCGCGGAACCGGAAGAATCAGGAAGTCAGTCACGCGCATGAGCCTCAACGAGCAGATCCAACCCACTCCCGAGCCCGCCGCCCCCGACCCGGCGCCGGCCGCCGGCTCCGGCCAGACGCAGACCGCCGGTGTTGACGACATCCTCGACGAGATCGACGCCGTCCTGGAGACCAACGCCGCCGCCTTCGTCCAGGGCTTCGTACAGAAGGGCGGGCAGTGAGAGTGACGGCCTCCCCGGCCGCCCCCACCGCCCGGCGCGCCCCCGCCAGGCGGATCATCGGCGTCGAAACCGAGTACGGCATCACCTGCGCCTCCACGGCCGGCGGCCCGCCGCCGCTGGACGCCGACCACGCCGCCCGGGAGCTGTTCGCCCCCCTGATCGCCCGCGGCCGCTCCTCCAACGTGTTCACCCGCGGCGGCGCCCGCCTGTACCTGGACGTCGGCTCCCATCCCGAGTTCGCCACCGCCGAATGCGACAGCCTCACGGACCTGCTCGCCCAGGACCGGGCCGGTGAGCTGACCATGGCCGATCTGGCCGCGCAGGCGAACGCGCGCCTGGCCGCCCAGGACGTGCCCGGCCGCATCCACCTGCTCAAGAACAACCTCGACGCCGAGGGCGCCGGCTTCGGCTGCCACGAGAACTACCTGGTGCGCCGCCGCGGCGATTACTGGAACGACGCCCGCACCCTGGTACCCCACCTGGTCACCCGGCAGATCCTGGTCGGTGCCGGCCACATCCTCACCGACCCGGCCGGGAAGCGCCCCGCCCGCTACGTCTTCTCCCAGCGCGCCGACCAGATGGAGGACGCCGTCTCCTCCGCCACCACCCGCTCCCGTCCGCTCATCAACACCCGCGACGAGCCGCATGCGGACGCCGAGAAGTACCGGCGCATGCACGTGATCGTGGGGGACTCCAACATCGCCCAGGGCTCCACCCTGCTCAAGGTCGGGGCCATGGACCTGCTCCTGGACCACCTGGAGGCCGGCGGCGACCTGTCCGACCTGCGCCTGGCCAACCCCATGCGGGCCATCCGCGACACCTGCCACGACCTGACCGGCACCGTGCTGCTCGAGCTGGCGGACGGACGCACCATCACCCCCGTCGAGCTGCAGTCCGAGCACTTGGAGCGCGTGCGCGCCCACGCCGACGCCGAACTGGACCTGACCGACGCACATCGGTGCGTGCTGGAGCTGTGGGAGCGCGGCCTGGAGGCCGTGCGCACCGGCAACCCGGCGCTGGTGGCGACCGAACTGGACTGGGCCGCCAAGCAGCAGCTGCTGACCCGCTACGCGCAGCGCGCCGGCACCGGTCTGGACGATCCGCGCGTGGCCCGCCTGGCCCTGGCCTACCACGACGTCGACCCGACCGACGGACTGCGCCTGCGTCTGGAGACCGCCGGACTGCTCAAGCGCATCGTGGACGAGCCCGCCTGCCGTGCCGCCGTCGACACGCCGCCGGCCACCACCCGCGCGCACCTGCGGGGCACCGCCGTGGCCCGTGCCGAGGAGCTGCGCCGCGACCTGTCGGTGGACTGGGTCAACCTCAAGCTCGACGACGGACACACCCGCCCCGTCGCCCTGCGCGATCCCTTCGCCGCCGTGGACGCGCGGGTGGATGCGCTGCTGGCCGCCATGGACGAGCCCGAGCCGCCGCGCTCTGGCATACTCGTTACCAGCCCATGACTTCTCACGCCGACGACACCACGCCGCTGCCGGCCCTCGGGCCGGACGGCAAGCCCTTGACCCGCCGCCAGCTGCGCGAGCGGGAAAGGGAGCGTGCCCGCGAGCGGGAAAGGGAACGTGCCCGCGAGCGTGAGGGCAATGCACCCGCCGTGCCCGCTCCACCTCCGCCGCCGGAGCCCGAGCCGGAGCCCGAGGAGCCGCCGGCCATCACCGGTGCTCAGCGCGCCATCGGTGCCGCCCTGGGCCGCCCCCGTCCCCGTGGACACGCCGCCGTCGTGCTGGCGGCCATCGTCGTGGCCGCCATCGTGCTGGTGCCCGTCGTCGTCTCCCGCCTCGGCCACGGCGACACCCCGACAATCGTCGCCACCGGGCAGCCGACCGCCGCCGACGCACCCATCGAGGCGGTGCTGGAGGTCGCCGGCCGGGTCGGCGCTGTCCCCGTCGTCTCCCTGCTCGCCCCCCTGGCCCCCGCCACCGCCGTCACCACCGACACGCTGATCACCGGGGACGGCCGCATCCTCGCCACCGGCGACGCCGTGCTGCTGTCCGTCTCCACCTTCTCCGGGACCAGCGGTGAAAACACCACCGGCACCTCCACCGGCGTGCGCATCTACCGCGGCACCGTCGACGCCGCCTCTCTCGGCGACGTCCTGGCCGATACGGTCACCGGCGCCACCGAGGGCTCCCGCCTGGTGCTGCGCGCCCCCGTCTCCGCGGACGACGGCGCCGTGGCCACCGAGATCACCGTCGTCGACGTGCTGCCCACCACCGCGTCCGGCGAGGAGCGAGCCCCCGCCGCGGGCATGCCCACCGTCGCCTTCGCCGACGACGGCACCGTCTCCCTGTCCGTGCAGGACCTGGACGCCCCCACTCGTGCCGCCGCGAGTGTGCTGGTGGCCGGCACCGGGCAGCAGATCAACTCCGGCGACGTCATCATCGCCCGCTACGCCTTCGCCAACTGGTCCGACAACAGCCTGCGCACCTCCAGCTACGGCACCACCACCGTCCCCGGCATCATCGACATGTCCGACACCATGTCCGGCCTTGCTCAACAGCTGGTGGATGCCACCGTTGGCAGTCGCATCGTGCTGGTGCTGCCGGCGGACCAGGCCGCCGGCGACGACGCCCTGGCCGTGGTCATCGACATCCTCGCCGTCGTAGCCGACGGCACTCTCACCGACGCCACCGCCGTCCCCAGCCCGCAGGCCACGCCCACCACCGACGGCGTGGTACGCGTAACCCCGAGTTCCGGCGCGGCACAACCCGGCGCGGCACAACCCGCCGCGGCCGCACCCGCCGGCGCGGCCGCACCCGCCGGCGCGGCCGCCGGCAAGGAGGAGCAGTAGACATGAGTGTTGCCGTACGTGTGATCCCGTGCCTGGACGTCAAGGACGGCCGCGTGGTCAAGGGCGTGAACTTCACCGGCCTGCGTGACGCCGGCGACCCGGTGGAGCTTGCCGCCCGCTACGACGCCCAGGGTGCCGATGAGATCACCTTCCTGGACGTGTCGGCCTCAGCCGAGGGGCGCGCCACCATGTTGCAGGTCGTGGCCGACACCGCCGAGAAGGTGTTCGTGCCGCTTACCGTCGGCGGCGGCGTGCGCAGCGTGGACGACGTCGACCGGCTGCTGCGGGCCGGCGCCGACAAGGTCGGCATCAATACCGCCGCCATCGCCCGTCCCGAGCTGCTGACGGAGGTCGCCTCCCGCTTCGGCAACCAGGTGGTGGTCCTGTCGGTGGACGCCCGCCGTTGCCCGCCCGGCGTGAGCACCCCCTCCGGCTACGAGGTCACCACTCACGGCGGCACTCGCTCCACCGGCATCGACGCGGTGCAGTGGGCGGCCCGCGCGGCCGAGCTCGGTGCCGGCGAGATCCTGCTGAACTCCATGGATGCCGACGGCGTCACCGGCGGCTTCGACCTGGAGATGCTCGATGACGTGCGCCGGGCGGTGCGGATTCCGCTGATCGCCTCCGGAGGTGCCGGGCGGCCCGAGGACTTCGCGGCCGCCGCCGACCACGGTGCGGACGCCGTGCTGGCCGCCAGCGTCTTCCACTACGGCACCATGACCATCGGGCAGGCCAAGGAGGCGCTGCGCGCCGCCGGCCACCCCGTGCGTTGAGCGGCGGCACCGGAGCCCGCCGGAGGGGTGCCACAATGGCACCCGTGACCGAGTCCCACGCCGTGGCCAATGAGCCCTCCCCGCTGCCGTCCGAACTGGCCGCACGCCTGAAGCGAGACGCGAACGGCCTGGTGGCCGCCGTCGTCCAGCAGTACGACACCCGCGAGGTGCTCATGGTGGGCTGGATGAACGATGAGGCCCTGCGCCGCACCCTGAGTGAGGGGCGCGTGACCTACTGGTCGCGCTCCCGCCAGGAGTACTGGCGTAAGGGCGATACCTCCGGCCATTACCAGTACGTCAAGGCCGTCTCCCTGGACTGCGACGGCGACGCCCTGCTGGTTGAAGTCGACCAGGTGGGGGCCGCCTGCCACACCGGCACGCGCACCTGCTTCCAGGCCGGCGGGGACCTGGGCGCGGTGGTGGGGGAGCGTCCCTCCAGCCGGGACGGATTTGCCTGTACGGCCCCGTCCGGTAACCATGAGGGTTGAGAAACGTAAGGGGGTGACCGACGGTGAACACCTTCGAGGAGCTCGCCGCCACGGCCCGCGCCTGCGTGGCGCAGCGCGAACGACGCGTCCCGCTGGCGCAGCTCAAGGAGGCCGTGCGCGCCGCCCCCGCCTGCCGCGACGCCGTCGCCGCCCTGCACGGTGAGGGCCGGGCCGTCTCGGTGATAGCCGAGGTCAAGCGCGCCACTGCCACCTTCGCGGACCTGTCCGGCGTCGGGGATGTGGCCATTCTGGCCGGCTTCTACGCCGCCGGCGGGGCCGCCTGCGTTTCCGTGGTCACCGAGCCCGCCCGCTCCCACGGTCGGCTGGCCGACCTGGATGCCGTGCGCGCCGCCGTGGACGTGCCCGTGCTGGTCAACGACGTCGTGGTCACCCCCTACCAGGTGCATGAGGCCCGCGCCCACGGCGCCGACCTGCTCATGCTCGACGCCCGCCTGCAACCCCTGATCCTTGAGTCCCTGATCGAGCGCACCCACTCCCTGGGCATGGTGGCCGTTGTCGAGGCTCACTCGCGGGCCGAGGCCATCACCGCCGCACAGTCCGGCGCCCGCCTCGTCGCCGTCGACGCCCGCGACCCGGAGACCCGCAAGGTGGACCGCTCCCGCTTCGAGCGAGTTGCCGAGGTGCTGCCCGCGGGCATTACTCGGATCGCCACCGGCGGCGTGCGCGGCCCCCACGACGTCATGAGCTATGCGCGCGCCGGCGCCGACGTCGTACTGGTCGGCGAGGCCGTCATCCGCTCCGCCGACCCCCAACAGTTCGTGGCCGAGCTGGTTGCCGCCGGCAGCCACCCGGCATTGTTTCCCGCCACCCACCGAGAGGCGCCGTAAGTGCCCGTAGCCCTGCTCAGCCCCGCCGCCATGCTCGCGGCCGCCATCCCCAGCCCCGCCCGCGGGGTGTGGTATCTTGGACCGTTCCCCCTGCGCGCCTACGCCCTGTGCATCCTCGCCGGCGTGTTCGTTTCCGTGTGGTGGGGCGACCGCCGCTACCGCGCCGCCGGCGGGGCAGCCGACCAGGTGCTGGACGTCGCCCTGCTGGCGGTTCCGGCCGGCATCGTCGGCGCCCGCCTGTACCACGTGGTCACCTCCCCGGACGCCTACTTCGGCGCGTACGGCAACCCGGCGCTGATCCCGCAGATCTGGCGCGGCGGCCTGGGCGTGTGGGGCGGCATCTTCTTCGGCGCGCTGGCCGCCGCCTGGATGGTGCACCGCCGGGGGCTGCGGTGGGCGCCGTTCGCCGACGCCGTCGCCCCCACACTGCTGGTGGCCCAGGCCATCGGCCGGCTGGGCAACTGGTTCAACCAGGAGCTGTTCGGCTCCCCGACCACCCTGCCGTGGGGGCTGCGCATCGACGACGCGCATCTGCCGGCGGGCTATGCCTCCGACACCCTGTTCCACCCCACCTTCCTGTACGAGGCGCTGTGGAACCTGGCCGGCGCCGTCTTCCTGGTTTGGTTGGAGCGGAGGCTGCGGCAGCGTGACGGCGCCGTGGGCGGGCGGCTGCTGTGGGCCTACGTGATGGTGTACACGGCCGGCCGCGTGTGGATCGAGTGCCTGCGCATCGACGAGGCGCAGCTGATCGCCGGCCTGCGGTTGAACGTGTGGACCTCCATCCTGATCTTCCTGGTGGGACTGGTCTGCTTCATCGTGACTTCGCGTCGACCGCTCAGCGACGAAGTGTCTCGCGTGGGAGGTTCGTCGTAGGAGCGAGAGTCATTTAGGCTTGCCCCATGCGCAGAGCGAAGATCGTATGCACCCTGGGGCCCGCCACCGACTCACCCGAGCAGGTGCAGGCGCTCGTCGACGCCGGCATGAACGTATGCCGCATCAACCGTTCCCACGGCCGTGCCGAGGACCAGGAGGAGGTCATCGCCCGCGTGCGCGCGGCCGCCGAGGCCTCGGGACGCGCCGTCGCGATCCTGGTGGACCTGCAGGGCCCGAAGATCCGCCTGGGCAACTTCGTGGACGACCAGAAGGTCATGCTCAACAAGGGCGACGAGTTCACCATCACCACCGACGACGTCCTGGGCACCGTCAAGCGCGTCTCCACCACCTTCAAGGGCCTGCCCGGTGACTGCCGCCCCGGCGACCGGCTGCTGATCGACGACGGCAACGTGGCCGTCCGCGTCACCGCCGTCACCGACACCGACGTCGTCACCCGCGTGGAGGTGCCCGGGTACGTGTCCAACCACAAGGGCATCAACCTGCCGGGTGTGGCCGTGTCCGTGCCCGCTCTGAGTGAGAAGGACCGCGAGGACCTGCGCTGGGCGCTCAAGATCGGCGCCGACCTGATCGCCCTGTCCTTCGTGCGCAACGCCGAGGACATCAAGGACGTCCACGAGATCATGGACGAGGTCGGCGTGCGCATACCGGTGATCGCCAAGATCGAGAAGCCGCAGGCGGTGGAGAACCTGATGGACATTGTCTCCGCCTTCGACGGCATCATGGTGGCCCGTGGTGACCTCGGTGTGGAGATGCCCCTGGAGGCTGTGCCGCTGGTACAGAAGCGCGCCATCGAGCTGGCCCGGCGCGCCGCGAAGCCGGTGATCGTGGCCACCCAGGTGCTGGAGTCGATGATCCAGAACCCGCGCCCCACCCGCGCCGAGGCCTCCGACTGCGCCAACGCGATTCTCGACGGCGCCGACGCCGTCATGCTCTCCGGGGAGACCTCCGTGGGCGCCTACCCGATCGAGGCCGTGCGCACCATGGCCAACATCATCGAGAACGTGGAGGAGAACGGCGGCGAGCGCATCGCCCCGCTGGGCTCCTACCCGCAGACCCGCGGCGGCGCCATCACCCGGGCGGCCGCCGAGATGGGCGAGCAGTTGGACGCCACCTACCTGGTGACCTTCACCCAGTCCGGTGACACCGCCCGCCGCCTGTCCCGCCTGCGTTCAACCATCCCGCTGCTGGCCTTCACGCCACTGCGCTCCACCCGCAACCAGCTGTCGGTCTCCTGGGGCGTGCAGACCTACGAGGTGCCCGAGGTAAAGCACACCGACGACATGGTCGATCAGGTGGATGAGGTGCTGCAGGCCAAGCACCTGGCCAAGCCGGGCGACGAGGTGATCATCGTCGCCGGCATGCCGCCGGGCACGCCCGGCTCCACCAACTCCATCCGCGTCCACACGGTGGGCGAGCGCAGCGACTACCGGGTGTGAACGCCGGACCCGGTGCGGTTACGCTGCGCGGATGGACCGGGCATCGGCCCACCGCAGCACGCAGTAGAGCAGTTGCGTGGCGCCGGGCATGAAGCCCGCCCCGTGGTGATAGCAGGGGTCCATGGTTGTAATCAGGATCGCGCCCGGTGTACTGGACTCGTCCAAGAAGGTGGTCACGCCCGCCTCAAGGCCGTCCTCCTCCAGTGCCACCAGCGGCACCGCGCCGTCGGGCAATCGGAAGATGCCGTGGTGGTGCCAGATCACGGCGCGCTTGGACAGGTACTCCCAGATGGGGTGTTCCAAGCTGCGACGCCGCATGCCGGAGTCCTCCCCGGTGCGCCACCACCAGAAGTTGGTGGCTCGGGGTTGCCATCGCAGGTCCGGCAGCCATTCGTGAACGGAATTCTCCCCGAAGACGATCAGCGTACCGCCGCGTTCAGCGACGTCCCGCATGGCGGCGGCGTGCCGCATAAGCATCCGGGGGTGGGAGCGGTCCGCGACGAGCAGGACGTCGAGATCGGCGAAGTCGGCGGCCGACGCGTCGGGCAGGTACAGGTCCGCCGGCCGGTAGGGGCGCAGCGCCGGGTCGGCAAGGGTCTTGAGCTGTGATCCGGTTCCGGTGTGGGCGAAACCGATGGTGGGTGTGGGGTTCATACTGCACCTCCGAGCCAGTTGCGGATGTTGTCGGTGAATCGAGTCAGCGTGGTTCCCGGGGTACGGGCGAAGATGGCCAGGTCCAGGCCGGCGTGCACGACTACGCGACCTTCGCCGACCGGCATCTCCACGTCGATCGGCGCGCGCAGCGGCCCCAGGCCGTTAATGATTGTCACATCCTCAGGCAGGTCCAGCAGGTATCCCCGACCGTAGAAGCCGGCCACGCCGAACTGTTCCAGGGAATCACGGGTGCGGGGAATATGCGGCCCGGAGCGGTACAGCAGCTCATCGACGTCGATGCCGTCCCACACCGGATGCGAGGCCAGGCGGGTGATACCCAGGTCGCGTGGGCCGTGATATTCCAACAGCCGCCATCTGGGCAGGCCGGTCACCCACGGGTCGACGACGTGGCCGTTGACCAGCATGCGGCCGCCGGCGTGCAGGAACGCATCGAACTGTTCGCGCCAGCGGGCGAGGTGACGCTGGTCGCACATGCCGGAGACGAGAATGCCGGGCGTATGCGCCAGTGCTGCGGCATCCAGGTCGTAGGGATCGAGGGGGCGAAATCCGTCCGGCACGGCGGCGGCCCCCATGGTGGGGGAGTGTCCTTCGGGCGCGGGCACGAGCCAAAGCGGTTCGTCATGTGCCATGAGTGTTTCTCCGTTCTGCTTGTCTGCTTCCAATGGTGTGTAGGCGGTCGGCGGCCTAGTCGGCGTCACGGCGACGTATGCCGTAGTCCGGGATGACGACGCGTTGCGACAGACCACCGATGCTCACTTCGGGGGTGGCGACCGGCAGGCCGTAAAGGGAGGAGAGGGTGGCGCCGGTCAGCAGTTCGGTGGTGGTGCCGACGCGGATGTCAGCGGCGTCCACGATCAGTAGGGTCTGGTCGGCGATCCGCAAGGCGTGCTCCGGGTGATGACTGGTCATCACCACGGCCATGCCGTCCTCGGCCAGGGCGTGCAGGACGCCCAGTACGCGGGCCTGGTTGCGCAGGTCGAGGGCGGAGGCGGGCTCGTCCAGGACGAGTGCCCGGCAGCCGGTGGCCAGGGCGCGGGCGATGAGCACCAGCTGCCGTTCACCGCCGGATAGGGCCTGGTAGTCGCGGTCGCGCAGGTGGCTGATGCCGACGCGATCCAATGCCGCTGCGGCGGCCTCGTGGTCGGCGGGGCCCGGACTGGCGTAGGCGCGTATGAATCGGGCCCGGCCCATCAACACCATGTTGAGCACGGAGAAGGCGGCCGCCGCGCCGTGCGACTGCGGGACATAGCCGACTACCTCACGCCGGATCACCTCACCCTTGGTGGGCTTGCGCAACCCGGCCAGGCAGGTGACCAGTGTGGTCTTTCCGCGGGCATTCGGCCCCAGTACGGCCAGTACCTCCCCGGCCTCCACCTGCAGGTCGACGTCGCGGAAGATCCACTCGCCGCGTCCGTAGCGGAAGCCCAGGTCGACGGCGTCGAGCAAAGGCGTGGAGTCCGGGGTACGGACCGGAGCGGTGCTTGCATTGGGAGTATCAGTCACTGAGCCACACCCGCCTTCGGAAGCGCACGAGCAGGACCACGAAGAACGGGGCGCCGATGATCGCCGTGAGGATTCCCAACGGGACCTCCACCGAGGCGATCGACCGGGCCAAGGTGTCCACCGCCGTCAGATAGCCCCCGCCCACCAGGAAGGAGGCGGGCAGCAGTACGCGGTTGTCGCTGCCCACGAGCAGGCGCGCCAGATGCGGTACGAGCAGCCCGACCCAGCCGATCACGCCGGAGACGGAGATGGCTGCGGCCGTCAGCAGGGCCACCGCCAGCAGCGCCGCATTGCGGTAGGGAGCGGGAGGCACACCCAGGGCGCGGGCGTCGTCGTCGCCGAGGGACAGAATGTTGAGCCGCCAGCGCAGCAGGAAGACGGCGAGTGCGCCCAGCAGGATCGGTGGCAGGGCCGTGAGTACGCTGCCCCAGCCGGCTGTTGCCAGGGAGCCGAGCAACCAGAACGTGATGGCGGGCAGGTCCCGGTACGGGTCGGCGACATAGGTGAGTAGCGAGGTCAATGCGCTGAACAGAGCGCTGATGACCACGCCGCCGAGCACGATCATCAGCAGCGGCGCGCTGGAGACGATGCGGCTGAAGGCCATCACACACCCGAGTGCCCCGAGCCCGAACAGGAAGGCCCCACCCACCAACCAGGCGGAACCGAGCCCGAGCACCATGGTCAGCACACCGCCAAAGGAGGCGCCGGCGGAAACGCCGAGCACCTGCGGGCTCACCAGCGGGTTGCGGAACACCGATTGCAGCACGGCTCCCGCCGTCGCCAGGGCCGCACCGACCAGGAAGGACAGGACTACCCGCGGCAGTCGCACCTCGAACACGATGCTCGCCTCCTGGGCGTACCAGGTGCGCTCCAACGGGAACACGCGGCCGAGCAGCATGCGTGCCACCTCCACCACCGGGATGCTGAAGCGGCCCGCAGCCAGCGCCAGCAGGCACACAGTCAGCGTGATCATCCCGATCACGGCCACGGTCAGCCAGGGCATGCCCGAGCGGTGTCGCCCGGAGGAGGGGGCTTCAGCGGGAGAACTGGTCATAGCCCTGCGCCTCGGCGTTGTCATCGAATCGCAGGATCTGGTCGATCTCGTCCTCCGAAAGGGAGTAGCCGTAGAGGAATTCGTAGTTCTCCCGTATCTGCTCGCGCAGGTCGTAGGTGGCGGTGTCCGGGTAGGCGACCTGGGCCGCCCACATCATCGTCAGATGCGATTCGGCGCTGGGCGGATCCCACCAGAAGCCTCCGGAGGGGACCGCGTACACCCTGTGATTCTTGACGGCCTGCAGCTCGGACAGGGCGGAGTCGGCGTACAAGTCCGCCGGTGTCAGGGCCGTCATGGAGGAGACGAAGATGATCTCCGGATCCCAGGTGAGTAATTGCTCCACGCTGGTGGCATTGGAGGTCGAGTAGTCGATGTCGGCGCCGACGTTCGTGGCCCCGCACAGCGTCATCCAGGTGTTCATATAACCGCGGGTGGAGCTCATGCCGGCGTTGTAGCCGGAGTCACCGGCCGAGCGCAGGAACAGAACCGTGGGCGAGGCGTCCTGCTTGGCGGCGAAGGCCTCCAATGAGGCGATGGTGTCATGCATGCGCTGGAGGATCTGCTGGCCGCGGTCCCGGCGTTGCAGCAGGGCCGCGAACATTTGGATCCACTGCTCCAGGTACTCCTGCGTGCCGTAACGCAGGCCGATCACTGGGTACCCGGCGGCCTCAATGGGATCGATGTAGGTGGAGGAGTCTCCCTGATCGGCCCACTGGATGACCACGTCGGGGTTGATGCGGGTGATCTCCTCCACATTCGGGATGAAGTCCGAGTTGGCGACAGTGTTGTTCGAGACCGCCGCAGGGAACATCGTCTCGAACACCGAGCCCCGGTCGCGTTTGACAGTGGACTCGTTGACCCCGTCGATGCGGTCGTAGCTCTGGTCGATCGCGGTGAGGATCGAAGGCGAGGGGATGACCGTGGTGACGATACTGGTGATCGGCCGGGTGAAGGTGTGGGTCTTGTCGCGCTGGTCGGTGATGACGATCGGCTCGGCCAGGGTGGCGCCGTCCTCGGCGGCCACGTCCTGGCCGGAGCGGGAGGAACAGGCGCCGACGGCCAGGATGACGGGCAGGGCCGCGGTGATTCCGGCGGCCGCTCGCATCACGGTGCGCCGTGGGTAGGAATGCACGTGCATGAGGCTCCTTCAGGGCTGAGGGAGACCCGTCCCTAGGTAATACCCCGGGACGGTTTAATTAGTGCTGCCTACCCTAAATTGTCGTGATCGATTTGTGAACGATTGACGACCTGTCAGTTAAATGAGGGGGCCCGGGCGTGGCGGCGCGGTAGGGGCAGTAGCGCCAGTGGGCGCGTCGGTACCTCCGGTGGGACTCGAACCCACAACACTCCGATTTTGAGTCGGATGCCTCTGCCAATTGGGCTACGGAGGCGTGCTCGCTCGCACGCGGGGCGGCGCGCGGGCCTCGCAACGTCGCCGAGCATACTAGGATTCAGCCGTGAGCAACGAGTCCGCTACTTCCCGAACCCGCAGAGTCCTTGTCGCCGAGGACGAGACCCTCATCCGCCTGGACATCGTCGAGACCCTGACCGATGCCGGCTACGAGGTCGTCGCCGAGGCCGCGAACGGGGAGGAGGCGATTCGCCTCGCCGACGAGTACGAGCCCGACCTGTGCGTCATGGACGTGAAGATGCCCGTGCTGGACGGCATCACGGCTGCCGAGCGCATCATCGACGCGCACGGCTGCGCCGTCGTGATGCTGACGGCCTTCTCACAGACCGAGCTGGTCGAGCGGGCCGGTGCGGCCGGTGCCATGGCCTACGTGGTCAAGCCCTTCACCCCGGCCGAACTGATCCCCGCCATTGAGATCGCCATGTCCCGCCACGACGAGATCCGCTCCCTGGAGGCGGAGATCTCCGATCTGCAGGAGCGCTTCGAGACCCGCAAGCGCGTGGATCGCGCCAAGGGCCTGCTCATGGAGCAGATGGGGCTGAGCGAACCGGAGGCCTTCCGCTGGCTGCAGAAGACCTCCATGAACCGGCGCCTGACCATGCGTGAGGTCGCCGACGCCGTGATCGAGCAGATCGGCGGCGCCAAGGGCGCCAAGGAGGAGTCCTGAACGCGGTCACGGACGGCCGCCGGCGTCCGGGCGGGGATACGGCCCGGACGGTTCAGGCGCCGTCGACCTCCACATACAGGCAGCGCAGAGTGCCGTGCGCAACGATGCGTCCGCTCTCGTCGCTGACCTCCACCCGGTAAACGGCGGTGCGCCGACCGCGGTGCAGGGGGGTGGCCACCGCCGTCACCCAGCCGCGTCGCGCCGGCCGCAGGTGGCTGACCTGCAGGTCGGTGCCCACCGGGGCCGTGCCGGTGGGCGCGCTCTCCCGCGCCGCCACGGAGGCGGCCGTCTCTATCAGCGCGGCGCTGGCTCCGCCGTGCAGTACCCCGGTGACCTGCCGGGCGCCGTCCACCGGCATGCGCACCACGGTGTGCTCGGCCGAACGCTCCTGAAGCTCCATGTGCAGGGTCGACATGAGTGTGCCGGCCTGCGCGTCCGCCAGTCCAGAAGTTCCCAGCGCACTGGTGGCCGAAACCGCGGAGCCGGCCGGCCTGGGCACCGGGAACGGGCGGACGGAAGCGGCGGGGAAGGCCACGGGCACGTCCGGGCCGCCAGATGCGGGTTCCTTTTCGCTCATGCCCTTAGGCTGTCACGGTGAGCACCATCGAGACCAGCCCCGCCGCCCCGGACGCCGGAACGCTCCTCCTCATCGACGGGCACTCCATGGCCTTCCGCGCCTTCTACGCCCTGCCGGTCGAGAACTTCACCACCACCACCGGCCAGTCCACCAACGCGGTGTACGGCTTCGTGTCCATGTTCCTGTCCCTGCTGGAGCAGGAGCAGCCCACTCACGTAGCGGTTGCCTTCGACCTGCCCGGCGGCACCTTCCGCACCCGCGAGTACGCCGAGTACAAGAGCACCCGCGATGAGACCCCGCCCGCCTTCGCCGGACAGGTGGAACTGCTGCAGGACGTGCTGAACGCCATGGGCGTCCCCACCGTGACCTCCCCCGGATACGAGGCGGACGACATCCTGGCCACCCTGGCCGCTCAGGGGCAGCACGAGGGCATGGAGGTGCTGGTGTGCTCCGGGGACCGCGACTCCTTCCAGACGGTCACCGAGCACTGCACCGTGCTGTACCCGATCAAGGGCGTGTCCACGCTGCGGCGCATGACCCCCGCCGAGGTGGAGGAACGCTACGGCGTCACCCCCGAGCGCTACCCGCACCTGGCCGCGCTGGTAGGCGAGACCTCCGACAACCTGCCGGGCGTCCCCGGAGTTGGCCCCAAGACCGCCGCCAAGTGGATCCGCCTGTATGACGGACTCGAGGGGGTCATCGCCAACGCCGACCAGATCAAGGGCAAGGCCGGCCAGTCCCTGCGCGACCACCTCGACGACGTGCTGCGCAACCGCCGCCTGAACCATCTGCTCACCGACCTGGACCTGGGACTCGACCCCGCCGTCGACCTCAAGCTCACCGGAGCCAACCGGGAGGAACTCGCCCGCATCATGGACGCTTTGGAGTTCCGCAACCTCCAGCAGCGTTCCGAGCGAGTCCTGCCCTTCGCCGACGCCGCCGATCGGCCCGGTGACCCCGACTCGCCCGCCGCCCGCCTGGAGGATCTGCGCATCGCCGCCGTCGGGCATGACGTCGACCCGGGCGACGTTGCCGCTTGGCTGGAGACGAACCTGCCCTCGGGCGAGGGGGACTCGCTCGGGCTGGACGTGGTCGGCACCCTGCACCCCGGCCGGGGGGACGCGACCATGGTCGCCGTCTCCGACGGCGTCGTCGCCCTGGTCGCGGACCTGTCCCTGCTCGACCCCACCGATGAACGGGCCCTCTTCTCCCTGCTCACCGACGCCGACCGCCCCAAGGTTGTGGCCGACGCCAAGGGCTCCTGGCACGCCCTGCACGCACGCGGCATCGACCTGGACGGGGTGGTGGCCGACCCGTCGCTCGCCGGCTACCTGTGCCGCCCCGAACAGCGCTCCTACGACGTCGGCTCGCTGGCGCAACGGTGGCTCGGCATCGACCTGGAGGCGCTGGCCGCCGCGCCCGACGACCAGCCGCAGACCGCCTTCGACCTGGACTCCCTGGCCGGCGACGCCCCGGCGGCCGCGGCGCTGGCCGCCGCGCGCCGCGCCGCCGTGCTGCTGCCCCTGCAGCGGGCTCTGGAGGAGCAGATGCGCCGGCGGGGCGTGCTGGAACTGTTCACCGACCTGGAGATGCCGGTGGCCGCCACCCTGACGCAAATGGAGGACGCCGGAATCGCCGTCGACGACGACGTCCTGGCCGCGCGCGAGACCGAGCTGGACGCCCGCGTCACCCACGCCGCCGAGGGCGCCTTCGCCGCCGCCGGGCACGAACTCAACCTCTCCAGCCCCAAACAGCTGCAGACGGTGCTCTTCGACGAACTGAAGATGCCCAAGACCCGCCGCACCAAGACCGGCTACACCACCGACGCCGACGCGCTGGCCTCCCTGTACGCCAAGACCAGTCACCCGTTCCTGGAGCACCTGCTCGAGCACCGCGACGCCATCAAGCTGCGCCAGACCGTGGAGGGGCTGCGCAAGGCCATCCTCCCCGACGGTCGCATCCACACCACCTTCCAGCAGACCATCGCCGCCACCGGCCGGCTGTCCTCCACCGACCCGAACCTGCAGAACATCCCCGCCCGCACCGAGGAGGGCATGCGCATCCGCGAGGCCTTCACCGTCGGGGCCGGCTACGAGTGCCTGCTGACGGCCGACTACTCCCAGATCGAAATGCGCATCATGGCGCACCTGTCCGGCGACGCCGCCCTGATCGAGGCATTCCGCTCCGGGGAGGACCTGCACCGCTACGTCGCAGCCATGGTGCACGGCATCGGCGTCGACGAGGTCACCCCCCAGCAGCGCAGCCACGTCAAGGCCATGAGCTACGGGCTGGCCTATGGGCTGTCCACCTTCGGGCTGGCCCGGCAGCTGGGTGTGGACACTGCCGAGGCGGCCGCGTTGCGGGAGGCGTACTTCGCCCGCTTCGGCCGCGTGCGCGACTACCTGGAGCACGTGGTCGAGCAGGCGCGCCGCGATGGATGGACCGAAACCATGTTCGGTCGCCGCCGCTACCTGCCGGACCTGAACAGCGACAATCGGCAGCGCCGGGAGATGGCCGAGCGCGCCGCCCTGAACGCCCCCATCCAGGGCAGCGCCGCCGACATCGTTAAGCAGGCCATGGTTGACGTCGCCGAGAACCTGGTCGCCGCCGGCCTGCGCTCGCGCATTCTGCTGCAGATCCATGACGAGCTGCTGCTGGAGGTCGCTCCCGGGGAGGCCGACGCCGTCGAGGAGCTGGTGTGCGCGCGCATGGGCGGTGCGGCCGAACTGTCCGTGCCCCTGGACGTGTCCGTGGGACGCGGCGCCACCTGGCGTGACGCCGCCCACTGATCCTTCGCCGTGGGCGTGTTTCAGGAGGACGGCGTGAGGTATTCCACGCAAATGCGGGCACGGTTTGTGACCCGCCTACAAGTCACGGATTG
Organism: Actinomyces sp. Z5; assembly: GCF_003287795.1. Lineage (NCBI taxonomy): Bacteria > Bacillati > Actinomycetota > Actinomycetes > Actinomycetales > Actinomycetaceae > Actinomyces > Actinomyces sp. Z5. Next base: position 25,105 of record NZ_QMIN01000109.1, on the reverse strand, counting down.
GGAACGTGCTGGTATGGTCTGACGCGCACGCCCCTAGGCGCCGTTCGCGGCACCCAACCGTGGTGCGGTGCCGGTCCGGGCCGGCCCGCGCGGCGGGGGACGTGTGGAATCTACTGACCCGACCCTTCTGTCCATATTCGGAGCAACCACTCAATGACCACAACCACGCCCAGCCCCGCCCCGGTCGCCGTCAACGACATCGGCTCGACCGAGGAGATCCTCGCCGCCGTCGACGAGACCATCAAGTACTTCGATGACGGCGACATCGTCGAGGGCACCGTTGTCAAGGTGGACCGCGATGAGGTCCTGCTTGACATCGGCTACAAGACCGAGGGCGTCATCCTCGCTCGCGAACTGTCGATCAAGCACGATGTCGACCCCGAGGAGATTGTCTCCGTCGGCGACGAGATCGAGGCCCTGGTTCTCCAGAAGGAGGACAAGGAGGGCCGCCTGCTGCTGAGCAAGAAGCGCGCCCAGTACGAGCGCGCCTGGGGCACCATCGAACGCATCAAGGAGGAGGACGGCGTCGTGTCCGGCACCGTCATCGAGGTCGTCAAGGGCGGCCTCATCCTCGACGTCGGCCTGCGCGGCTTCCTGCCCGCCTCCCTGGTGGAGATGCGTCGCGTGCGCGATCTGCAGCCCTACGTTGGCCGCGAGCTCGAGGCCAAGATCATCGAGCTGGACAAGAACCGCAACAACGTGGTCCTGTCCCGCCGCGCCTGGCTGGAGCAGACCCAGTCCGAGGTTCGCACCAACTTCCTGCAGACCCTGCAGAAGGGCCAGGTGCGCACCGGCGTGGTCTCCTCCATCGTCAACTTCGGCGCTTTCGTGGACCTGGGCGGCGTGGACGGCCTCGTCCACGTCTCCGAGCTGTCCTGGAAGCACATCGACCACCCGTCCGAGGTCGTCGAGGTGGGCCAGGAGGTCACCGTCGAGGTGCTCGACGTCGACTTCGACCGCGAGCGCGTCTCCCTGTCGCTGAAGGCGACCCAGGAGGACCCGTGGCAGGCCTTCGCCCGCACGCACGCCATCGGCCAGGTCGTGCCCGGCAAGGTCACCAAGCTCGTCCCCTTCGGCGCGTTCGTGCGCGTCGAGGACGGCATCGAGGGCCTGGTGCACATCTCCGAGCTGGCTCAGCGCCACGTGGAGGTTCCCGAGCAGGTCGTCAAGGTCGGTGACGAGGTCTTCGTCAAGGTCATCGACATCGACCTGGACCGCCGCCGCATCTCCCTGTCGCTCAAGCAGGCCAACGACGGCGTCGACCCGAACTCCGACGACTTCGACCCGTCGCTGTACGGTATGGCCGCCGAGTACGACGAGAACGGCAACTACAAGTACCCCGAGGGCTTCGACCCGGAGACCAACGAGTGGCTCGAGGGCTACGAGGCGCAGCGCGAGGCCTGGGAGGCCGAGTACGCGGCCGCGCAGGCCCGCTGGGAGGCCCACAAGGCCCAGGTTGCGCGCGCCCTGGAGGAGGACCAGGAGGACGGCAGCGCCGCCCCCGCGGACGCCACCTCCTTCTCCTCGGCTCAGCCCGAGGCCACCGGCACGCTGGCCTCCGACGAGGCGCTCGCCGCGCTGCGTGAGAAGCTGACCGGCAACTGACCTCGGCCGCACAGGCGGCACTCGCCTCGGCCCTCGCGGCCGATGAGCAACCACGATTGGGGCCCGTCCACCACCCGGTGGGCGGGCCCCAATCGCGTGTGGGCCGGTTCGGTGTGTGGCGCGTCTGGACCGCTTTTCTCTGTATGGATTACTTCCCTCAGTTTGGACCGCTGATAACCTGGCGCTGCCCGGGACGACCCGGAGCCCATGGGTAACACTCGGGGACGGCCCCATGGAAGGAAGGGGCATACATGTCCTGGCTGATTTTGATCGGTTCCGGCCTGTTCGAGGCCGTCTGGGCAACCGCGCTGAGCCGTTCAGAGGGGCTCACACGCCTGGTGCCGACGCTCGTCTTCTTCGCCGCGTGCTTTACCTCCATGGGTGGGCTCGCATACGCGCTGCGTGAGATCCCCGTCGGTACCGGCTACGCGGTGTGGACCGCGGTGGGGGCCGCCACGACCGCGGTGTGGGCCATGGCCACCGGCGCCGAACCGGTGTCCCTGGTACGGATATTGCTGCTCACGGGGCTGGTCGCGTGTGTGGCCGGCTTGAAACTGGCCGAGGGCTAGGCGGGCATGATGGTGCCATGACTAACGCCCCGCACGCCGCCCACCGCCCGCGCCGCCTGCCCGCGCACAGCCCCGAAGGCCGCGCCCTGTACGTGGGGCTGACCGGTGGCATCGGCGCGGGCAAGTCGGAGGTCGCCCGACTGCTGGCCGAGCACGGCGCAGTGGTCGTGGACGCCGACGCCGTCTCCCGAGAGGTGGTCGCACCCGGCACCGATGGCCTGAACGCCGTGGTGGCCGAGTTCGGGCAGCAGCTGCTCAATGCCGAAGGAGCCCTGGACCGGGCCGCGCTGGGGCGGATCGTCTTTGCAGACCCGGTGCGGCGCGCCCGGCTGGAGGAGATTCTGCTGCCACGTATCGCCGAGCAGGCGTGGGCTCGGTTGGAAGCGGTCCCTGCCGGGCAGGTGGCCGTCTACGACGTGCCCCTCCTGGTGGAGGAGCAGATGCAGGATCTGTTCGACGTCGTCGTCGTGGTGGAGACCGAGCTGGAGGCCCGGCTGACGCGTCTGACGCAGCGCGGCCTGGAGCGTGAGCAGGCCCTCGCGCGGATCTCCTCCCAGGCTTCCGACGCCGAGCGCCGCGCCGTCGCCGACGTCGTACTGTCCAACTCCGGCACCCGGGGGCAGCTGGCACTGGCCGTGGGGGAGCTCTGGCAGCGGCTCTCCGCCATGCGGGCGGGATGCAGGTAGGCCGGGAAGTGCTCCCCATAGGAATACCAGCGCGGGCGCAATAGCCTCATTGCCAGGCCCCGACCGGGCCGGCCGGTAACGGACCAAGGAAGGACCTCCACCATGCGCGCCCCGCTTCTGACCCGACGAGCCGCCCTCACACTGACCTCCGCGGCCCTCATCGCCGGTCTGGCGGCCTGCGCCACCGCCGACCAGGACGATCGTGAAGATGATCACGGTCACCGTGACCGGCAGACGGAGGAGCCGGTGGCATACAAGCCGGTGCTCTACCTATACCCGCCCGAGCAGACCGACATCGAGGTGGCACTGGACTACGCCGGCGAACTCACCTTCACCTACCCCGAGCCGGCAGTCACATCCACGGGCGTGAGCTGGCAGGTCACCGCCAGTCCCGACGGGACCCTCACCGACGCCGGCTCGCGCAGCTACCCCTACCTGTTCTGGGAGGGCATCAACCCCGCGCTCATGACACAGACCGAGGGATTCGTGGTCCAGGCGCACGAGGTCACCGCCTTCCTGGAGGACAAGCTAGCCGTGTTGGGGCTGACGGAGCGCGAGGCCGCCGAGTTCATCACCTTCTGGGCTCCGCGGATTCAGGCCACCGAACAGGCGCTCATCACCTTTGCCGCCGAGCAGCACGCGGCGATCGCCCGCTACAGCTTCACCACGGATGGAGAGCCCCTAACCCCCGAGGTCTTCATCCGCGTCTACCTGGTGATCGGCGACGTCCCCGCCGATCCGGTTCCCGAGCAGGAACTGATCCCCGGCCCCTCACGTGAGGGATTCACCGCCGTGGAGTGGGGCGGCTGCGACCAGCGCACAACGACGTCCTGAGGCACGTGGAACGCCAGGAGGGCTGCGACGTAGCCTTGGGCCATGCGTCCTGTCACCGACCTGCAGCGCGCCCAGAAGCGCTTCGAGGTCATCAGCCCATACACCCCGTCGGGCGACCAGCCCACCGCCATCGCCGAGCTCACCGAGCGGCTGAACGCGGGGGAGAAGGACATCGTGCTGCTGGGTGCCACCGGCACCGGCAAGTCGGCCACCACGGCGTGGCTGGTGGAGCAGGTGCAGCGCCCCACCCTCATCCTGGAGCCCAACAAGACCCTGGCCGCCCAGATGGCCGCCGAGTTCCGCGAATTGTTGCCGAACAACGCGGTGGAGTACTTCGTCTCCTACTACGACTACTACCAGCCGGAGGCCTACGTCCCCCAGACGGACACCTTCATCGAGAAGGACTCCTCCATCAACGACGAGGTTGAGCGGCTGCGGCACTCCGCCACCAACTCCCTGCTCACCCGCCGGGACGTGGTGGTGGTCTCCTCCGTGTCCTGCATCTACGGCCTGGGCACCCCCCAGGAGTACGTCGACCGCATGACGCCCCTGCGCGTGGGGGAGCAGATCGACCGCGACGAGTTGCTGCGTCGCTTCGTCACCATGCAGTACACGCGCAACGACATCGACTTCACCCGCGGTACCTTCCGCGTGCGCGGGGACACGGTGGAGATCATCCCCATGTATGAGGAGCTGGCCATCAGAGTCGAGTTCTTCGGCGACGAGATCGACGCCCTGGCCACTCTGCACCCGGTCACCGGCGAGGTCATTGACCGGGTGGACGAGGTCTACGTGTTCCCTGCCTCCCACTACGTGGCCGGGCCCGAACGCATGGAGCGGGCCATCGCCGGCATCGAGGAGGAACTGGCCGGCCGCCTGGCGGTGCTGGAGCGCGACGGCAAGCTGCTGGAGGCGCAGCGCCTGCGCATGCGCACCACCTATGACCTGGAGATGCTCCGCCAGATCGGCACCTGCTCCGGCGTGGAGAACTACTCGATGCACATCGACGGCCGCTCCCCGGGCACGCCCCCCAACACGCTGCTGGACTACTTCCCCGAGGACTTCCTGCTGGTGATCGACGAGTCCCACGTGACCGTCCCCCAGATCGGCGCCATGCACGAGGGCGACGCCTCGCGTAAGCGCACCCTGGTGGAGCACGGCTTCCGGCTGCCCTCCGCTCTGGACAACCGGCCCCTGACCTTCGCCGAGTTCGAGGACCGGGTCGGGCAGACGGTCTACCTGTCCGCCACCCCCGGCCCGTATGAACTCCAGCGCGCCGACGGCGTGGTGGAGCAGATCATCCGCCCCACCGGGCTGGTGGACCCCAAGATCGTGGTCAAGCCCACCGAGGGGCAGATCGACGACCTGCTCGAGGAGGTGCGCCGTCGCGTCGAGAAGCACGAGCGCGTCCTGGTCACCACCCTGACCAAGCGCATGGCCGAGGACCTGACCACATACCTCGCCGACCGGGGCGTGCGCGTGGAGTACCTGCACTCCGACGTCGACACGCTGCGCCGCGTGGAGATCCTCCGCTCGCTGCGGCTGGGGGAGTTCGACGTGCTGGTCGGCATCAACCTGCTGCGCGAGGGCCTGGACCTGCCGGAGGTCTCCCTGGTGGCGATCCTCGACGCCGACAAGGAGGGCTTCCTGCGCTCCTCCACCTCCCTGATTCAGACGATCGGGCGGGCCGCCCGCAACGTCTCCGGTGAGGTGCACATGTACGCCGACCAGGTCACCCCCGCCATGACGGAGGCCATTGAGGAGACCGAGCGGCGCCGCACCAAGCAGTTGGCCTACAACGCCGAGCACGGCATCGACCCGCAGCCGCTGCGCAAGAAGATCGCCGACGTCACCGACATGCTCGCCCGGGAGGACGTGGACACCGCCGAGCTGCTGGCCGGCGGCTACCGCGGACACGAGGAGAAGCAGGTCGTCTCCCGCCGCAAGCAGGCGGCCGAGGCGACCGTGCGCGAGAAGCTCGCCGGGACGGCCCAGTCCGACCTGGCGGGGCTGATCCAGGAGCTGACCGACCAGATGCACGCCGCCGCGGAGGATCTGCACTTCGAGTTGGCCGCCCGCCTGCGCGACGAGATCCAGGATCTGAAGAAGGAGCTGCGGGACATGCGGGCCACCGCCTGATGCGGCGGTGCGTCCGCCGCGCCTGGGCGTGCTGCGCAGCGGGCCGCGGCGTCGTCGACGTCGGCAAACACACACCGTTTCCGGCCGCGCGGGGGTGGCGGGTCCGGCACCCCGCGGCGATAGACTCGGCCCATAAGCCCATACGGAGGGGAGTACTCCCAGCAACGGCGACGTCGTCATCACGGCGGACCGGACGGCAACCGCACCGCGGCAGCCCCGGCCCCCGGCGTCGCAGGCCAGCAGGCGCGGCACGCAGTCGCGCCCCTGGCGGGGGGAGACCTCCGGTACCAGCACCGTACCGGAGGTACATGCAGTGGATGTCCACGCCCTCGGCTGGCTAGCCCTGGCCGCCATCATCATCACGATGATCACGATCGACATCGTCGGTCACGTCCGTACCCCGCACGAGCCCACTCTCAAAGAGGCGGCCCAGTGGTCGATCGGCTATATCGCCATGGCCGTCGCCTTCGGCGGGATCGTCTGGGCGATTTGGGGCGGCACTTACGGCCAGGAGTACTTCGCCGGGTACATCACCGAGAAGGCGCTGAGCATCGACAACCTCTTCGTGTTCGTCATCATGATCTCCGCCTTCCGGGTGCCCCGGAAGTACCAGCAGGAGGTGCTGCTGGCCGGCATCATCATCTCCCTGGTGCTGCGCCTGGCATTCATCCTCGCCGGTGCCGCGCTGATTGAGAACTTCTCCTGGATCTTCTACCTGTTCGGCGCCTGGCTGCTGTGGACCGCCTTCTCCCAGGCCCGTGAGGGCCTGGAGGAGCCCGACGCGCACCAGGATGAGGAGTACCACCCCACCGGCTTTGTGCGCATGGTGGCCAAGGTCGTGCCCATGACCGACGGATTCGTCGGCGGCAAGCTCATCCACCGCCACGCCGGACGCACCATGATCACCCCCATGCTGCTGTGCGTGATCGCCATCGGCACCGCCGACGTCATGTTCGCCGTCGACTCCATCCCGGCGATCTACTCCCTGACCAGTGAGCCCTACCTGGTCTTCGCCGCGAACGCCTTCTCCCTGCTGGGCCTGCGGCAGCTGTACTTCCTGATCGACGGGCTGCTGGACCGGCTGATCTTCCTGCACTACGGACTGGCCGCCATCCTGGCCTTCATCGGATTCAAGCTGGTCAACCACGCCCTGCACACCAACGAGGTGCCCTTCATCAACGGTGGCGAGCCCTGGGAGATCGTCCCCGAGCCGGACATCGGCGCCTCGCTCGGCTTCATCGTGGTGGTCATCCTGATCACTGTGGCCGCCTCCGTGCTCGTCTCCCGGCACCGGGCCCGCCGGGCCGCACGGGAGGCCGCGGGCAGCAGCAACGCCATCGGCGAATCCGAGGGCGCCGTCACGGCACAGTCCGGCGCCTGAGCCGCGGACACGCTGAGAGCTTCTCAGGAATTTCCGGGCTGGAAAGTACATGCTGAACCCGTGAACCCGACATCCACCGCTACCGTGCCCGCAGAGGCCGCGGATACGACCGGGCTGACGAGCCGGGAGGTCGCTCAGCGCGTAGCGGCGGGGCAGACCAACGCCTTCCGGGACACGACCTCGCGTTCGGCCGTCGCGATCCTGCGCGCCAATGTCTTCACGGTGTTCAACGCGATCCTGGGCACGGCCCTGGTGCTGATCCTCCTGTTCGGCTCCTGGAAGGACGCCCTGTTCGGCTTCGTGCTGCTGCTGAACACGGCCACCGGCACCATCGCGGAGGTGCGCGCCAAGCGGGCCCTCGACCGCCTGTCGGTGCTGGATGCCCCCCGCGCGCATGTCCTGCGTGACGGCGTCGAGCAGGACGTGGAGGTGGCGGAGGTGGTGCTCGACGACCTGCTGCGGCTGCGCAGCGGCGAGCAGGTGCCCGCGGACGCCGTCGTTCTGGCCAGTGACAACCTGGAGCTGGATGAGTCCATTCTCACCGGCGAGTCCGCCTCCGTCCGTCCCGGTCCGGGGGACCGGGTCATGTCCGGTACCACCGTCACCGCCGGCACGGCTCTGGCGCGGACGACGGCGGTCGGCGCCGACGCCTACGCCCACCGGCTGGCCCGGGAGGCGCGACGCTACTCGGTGGTCACCTCCGAACTGCAGGAGGGCACCAACCGGGTGCTGCGCTGGATCTCCTGGGTGATCGTGCCCGTCGCCCTGCTGCTGTTCTGGTCGCAGTTGCGGCAGAACGGCGGCGTGGCGCAGGCGCTCACCTCCGGGCAGTGGCAGGCGGCACTGGTGGCGGGCATCGCGGGCGTGGTCGGCATGGTGCCGCAGGGGCTGGTGCTGCTCACCTCCGTCAACTTCGCCACGGCCTCCCTGGCTCTGGCCCGCCGCAACGTGCTGGTGCAGGAGCTGCCCGCGGTCGAGGTGCTGGCCCGCGTGGACACCCTGTGCCTGGACAAGACCGGCACCGTCACCACCGGATCCATCCGCCTGGATGAGGTCACCGGCCCCGACGGCGGCGCCCCGGGCCGGAGGGTCCTGGAGGCCCTGGCCGCCCTCAGCGACGGCGAGGATCCCAACGCCACCGCCGTCGCCATTGCCCGTGGCCTGACCGAGGAGCGGTACCTGGGGGAGCGGGCCGCCGCGGCCCGAGCTCGCACGGTGGAGGCGGCCGTGCCCTTCTCCTCACGGCGCAAGTGGTCGGCGGTCCGCTACGACGGCGTCACCTGGGTGCTCGGCGCCCCCGAGATCATCCTGGCTACCGCCCCGGGGGCGGACGTCGTGCTGGCGCGGGCGCGTGAGCGCGCCGCCGACGGCGCCCGGGTGGTGGCGTTGGCCTGCTCGAGCGAACCCTGCGGCGAGGACGCCGAGGACCACCTGCTGCCCGGCGGACTGGAGCCGGCGGCGCTGGCGGTGCTGGCCGAGGAGATCCGCCCCGACGCCGCCCGGACCCTCGACTACTTCCGGCAGCAGGGCGTGGAGGTGAAGGTGATCTCCGGGGACAACCCGGACACCGTGGCCGCCGTCGCCCGTCGGGCGGGCGTAACCGGCCCGGACGGCGGGGCGCCGGTCGCCGTCGACGCCCGCACCCTGTCGCAGGAGCCGGACCCGGACGGCCCGGAGGCCGAGCGCCTGGCCGACGCCCTCGAGGGTGCGAGCGTGCTGGGACGGGTGACTCCCGAGCAGAAGCGCGCCTTCGTGCGGGCGCTCAAGTCGCGGGGCCGGGTGGTGGCCATGACCGGCGACGGCGTCAACGACGCCCTGGCTCTGAAAGACGCCGACCTGGGCATCGCCATGGGCAACGGCGCACCCGCCACCAAGGCGGTCGCCCGCCTGGTGCTGCTGCGCGGGGAGTTCTCCGCCCTGCCGGGCGTAGTGGCGCAGGGACGGCGGGTCATGGCCAACACCGAGCGCATCGCCTCCCTGTTCCTGGCCAAGACGGTCTACGCCTCGCTGATCGCCGTGGTGGTGTCCCTGACCGCCATCGCCTACCCGTTCCTGCCGCGGCAACTGACCATCGTGTCGTCCCTGACCATCGGCATCCCCGCGTTCATCCTCGCCCTGGCACCCAACTCCCGCCGCTACCGGGCGGGCTTCCTGGGGCGGGTGCTGACCCTGGCGGTGCCGGCCGGGCTGGTGGCCGGCTGCGCCACGCTGGCGGCCCGCACCTGGCTGGTGGCCTCCGGGGCGGAGCAGGCGCAGGTGACCACCGGCGCCACCCTGGTGCTGGTGTGCGCCGGACTGTGGCTGCTCACCTTGACGGCCCGGCCGCTGCTGGGCTGGCGGCTTGGACTGGTGGCGGCGATGGCCGGGATCGCGGTGCTGGGTGTGTTCGTGCCCGCGGTGCGTGACTTCTTCCTGCTGGCCTGGCCCGCGGCGGGCACCTGGTGGGTCGTGCTGATCGTGTCCGCCGCCGCGGTGGCCGGCATTGAGGCGGTATACCTGGCGCGCCCGCGCCTGGTCGCGTACCTGCGCGCCCGCGGCCTGGTGAACTGAACCTGTTTAACCGCGGCGGGCGCGGGGGAGCCTGGCCGTGAGACAGGGAGGCCGGAGGACCGTCAGGCCAGGACGCCGATCACCGGGTTCCACTCGTGGGGGATGCGCTCGGCGATGAAGCCCGCCTGGTTGAAGGGGTCCTCCTCCAGCAGGGCCAGGGCGCCGGCGTCGTCGTCGGCGCGCACCACGATGAGCGCGTCGTGCGTGCCCACGTAGGGGCCGGCGGCGAGCAGCCGGTCCTGCTCGGCCAGAGCGGCGTTGAAGGCGCGGTGGGTGGGGCGGAGGTCGGCCATGGCCTCGTCCTGGTCGGTGACGTAGTGGTACTCGACGGCGAAGATCTTGCTCATGCCGTCAGCCTAGCCATCCTCCGGCCAGGACGTCGGCCTCCGGGATTCGCGTCCTCGATCGGCTACGCTCGCGCCATGCTGAGCCTTATTCCGGAGTGGACTATCGAGGCGCCGCAGTCGCCGGTTCCCCGCGAGGTCGTGAAGGTGGGTGGTCTGCCGCTCGGCTGGCCTGTCGGCAGGGATTGGCCGTTGTGCGCCGAGTGCGGCCTGCCGATGTCCTTCCTCCTCCAGGCCGGCGAGTCGGCGCAGCTGCCTCACACGCCTGCGGGTCAGGTCATGTTCGTGTTCAAGTGCGAGCGCGGCAGTGTCTGTGCCTTCTGGGAGCCGGGCACGGGCCGCAACTGTGTTGCGCTGCTCGACTTCGAAGATCTGAGTGATGCAGCGGCTACCGCCCCCGAGGGTACGCCGGTGCTGCTCGAGCTGTGGGCACGGCGGTGGCGCGAGCATGACGACGGCGTGGATGCGTCCCTGGAGCCCGCGTTCTTCGATGCCCGGCATGACGCGATGCCCGAGGGTATCGCGTACCCGCACGACTTCGACTTCGCGCTCCAGACCAAGGTCGGCGGCCTTCCCTACTGGACGGCGAACGGGACCGTGGCCTTCCGGTACTCCGGCGGCACGGTTCTCACCGAAGGAGGGGACTGGCACTTGGTACTCCAGCTCGACACCGCGCTGAAGGTGGTCGATCCCATCGGCGCAGTGCAGGCCTACGCAGACTCGCACCCCGTGGGTCCTGCGCGCGAGGGCGCCGCTGAGGTCTATCCGGAGGACGGAAGCGTTGAGATCGCGAACTTCTGCCTGGACGGGATCGGCTATGTGCTCGTCGACGGCTCAGCGCAATCTCCGGAGCCGGTGTTCCTGATCAACCGCTGACGGGGCTGGCTTATGGAGCCGGGCGAGGGACCGGTGAGATGTGTACGGGAGGTCAGGGTCGCCAGCGGCGGGTGGCACGGCCGGTGGCACGCGCCGCGCTGATGCTGGCAACGGCTGCCACCAATACCGTAATCGCCAAGCAGACGGCCGCGTAGGCCGGACTGGGACGCCACAGGACACTGTCATTGTTCGTGGCAACTCTCGCCTGGCCTAGGGGCAGAATCAGGTAGAGGACCGTCGCGGTTAGGCCGGACACGAGCACGATCACACCGGTGCGCCAGCGGGCCGTCGAGGCCGCGCAGGACACCGAACCGGACAGAGCACCCACAGGCGCCAGGTTGCGGGCGGCGCGCGCGGAGTCATGCGCCAGTGCCAGCCCGAGCACGATCGCCAGTACCGACAGCCCCACGGCGCCCAGGGTCACGGTCCAGCGGGAGCGGATGTACTGCACCTGACCGGCGGTAATCCACTCCTGCGGCTGGCAAAACACCTGCACACCAGGGGCATTCGCGTGCAGCATCCGCTCGATCCTGCGCATATCTAGGTCCGCGCCGTTCACCGACATGAGGTAAACGCCGCTGCCGGTCTCGTAACCGCGCATGATTTGGCCGGGGGCGGCCGTCGGAGTGATCTCAATGTCGGTTGCACCGGCGAGTTCGTACACCTGCCCGAGGACGGGAACGTTCGTCAACAGTTCGGTGGCCGAGACCTGCTGCTGGGCGCATTCCAGACCCCAGGAGGACAGCAGCTCGCAGCTGGCTTCGATATGGGGCATCGGCTCTGCGTCGGCCGCATCCGACTCGTCGAAGTCGAATCCGGCAGAGAATGCCCCAACCTCATTGGGCAAGAGCGCAACCAGATCCTCGGGAGCGGCGGCCGCATCTAGATGGTCAAGGACGGCGACTTTCTCACCCCACCTGTCCAGTGTCTCTACCGACTCGAAGTACTGCGGGGACATGGATCCGGCCCACAGCTGTATCTGGCCTCCGGCCAGTAGTGCGAGTGTCATCGCCAGTGCCAGATGGCTACTGGCCTTGGACAAGGACACCAACTGGCGGCCCGCGATCAGGCGTCCGGCGTGACCGCGACGGTAGCCCCAGCGGGCCAGCATTCGACCGCACCAGGCGGACAGCGCCGTCACCACGCCGGGCAGCGCCAGTACCGTGAGTACTACACCAGCCGCGTATACAAAGTCCGTTAGCTTGCTTCCTGGATTCCACAACGGGAACCAAATCGCCAGAAGCAAACCGCAGATGAGCAGCAGCGACGGGCTGGCTTTTTTCCAGCGACGGTGACGCCGCCGGGGCGCTGTTGCCTGGCGGCCGTGCCCGCGTCCAAGCAGCACAATGGTGACGGCAAGCACCGCGCCGATCAGCAGTGCGGCAACAATGGGAGCGGCCAACCGCCGCGTATCCGCGGCCGGGAACCAGGCGTCCACCCAGGGCACGCGCACATCCATGCACATGGCAACGCCGGTGAGCGCCCCCGCGAGCACAAAGCCGCCTAGCATTCCCGGCCAGGTCTCCGCCAGGTCGATAACCGCCAGGTCACGGCGGCGCAGGCCGGAGGTCACCAGGGCAGTGATACGCCGCCGGTTCTCCTCCCCGCGCAGCGAGGAGGCGGAGGCGGTCGCGCCGAGGCCGGGCAGGAGCAGCACCCCGGCCACCAGCAGCAGGACCTCCGCCACGGGCGATGCGTTCAGCGAGCCTGAGCCTGCGTAGGCGCCACCCTCAATCGTGGCGCCGAAGCCGCAGATCGACTCCATCGCATCCGCGTTGAGTGCCTGGTCGGTCGGGCGCAGGTACACGCGCCGCTCCTGCGGCACCTCCAAGCCGTCCAGGCCGATCTGAGCTGAGACGGGGCCGAACAGCCCCTCCAACTGCCCGGTCAGGTCCCGGGCGAGGGCGGGGGAGACCACGGCCTCGCCGGGCTCCGGCCACTCTGCAACGCCGGGAGGCAGCGGGGCGTCGTCGCTCAGCGGGGCGAGGACGATGATCGTGACCGGGCGGTTGTTCACCTGGGTGAACCCGCCGAAGCGGTACAGGACGGTCGCCTCCTGCGCGTCGCACAGCTGCGGAGCAATGGACTCGGCGCGCTCCCGGTGCAGGGCATCCCCGAACCAGGTCAGTGCGAGGCCGGCCAGGCTCAGACACAACAGACAGGTCCCCAGGAACAAGGCCACGGTCTGGGTGCGTGCGAGCAGTCGGGACTCCGAGTGCCGCAGGCTGGTGCCGATGCGCAGCAGACCGGACAGCAGACGACGGTTCATCGGTCCGCCGCCTGCCCGGATTGGTGAACCGTCGCGGTCAGTTTCCCGTCGGCCAGCGCCATGACGTGATCTGCGCGCTGCGCGACCACGGGGTCGTGGGTGACCAGCAGAATGGCGCAGCCCAACTGCGTCGGGAGGGCCATCAGCGTGTCCATGACGCGGTCCCGGTTGGCGGGGTCCAGCGAACCGGTGGGCTCATCAGCGATGAGCAGCTGCGGGGAGTTGATGAGTGCGCGGGCGATGGCGATGCGCTGGCGCTCACCGCCGGAGAAGGAGGAGGTGGCCCGCTCCTGCACGGTAAGTCCCAGTTCGGTCAGGATCGAGTGGGCGCGCTCCTCGGCGTCGGCGGCGGGCACGCCCGCCACCAGCGCCGGCACGATGATGTTCTCCACAGGGGTCAACTCATCGATGAGGTAGCCGTCCTGGAAGACCATGCCGATGTGCTCGCGGCGGATGCGGGCGGTGGCTGCGCTGTTGCCGGCCTGCATGGCCTCGCCGCAGATGGTGATGGAGCCGGCGTCGGCGCGCAGCAGCCCGAGGATGGCGGACAGCAGGGTGCTCTTGCCGGCGCCGGAGGGGCCGATCAGTGCGGTGGTACTGCCAGCCTGCAGAGTCAGGTCGAGGGCGTCCAGGACGGTGCGCTCCCCGAAGGAGACGGTGAGGCCCTGGACGGCCAGTACTTCATTCGCGGGCCGTGAAGCCGTTGCTGACGGGTTTGCGTCCATGGGGATCCGTTTCGGTGGTTGGAGAACGGCAACGCCTATGTGTCTGAACAAACATAGTTGTGAGTCCGCTCCTAGCCGCCGCAACACACGCAAAGACTCGCGCCACGTTGAAGGCCTGCGCCGCGTCGGGTCCTACTCGTGTCCAAGGCATCGGCGGCACCCCGCCTCACACAGTCGAACGGGTGTACGAAAGCGGGGCCTTGGCCCTACACTCTGACCCCGTGAACGACTCCCTCATCATCCGTGGCGCCCGCGAGCACAACCTGCAGGGCATCGGCATCGACCTCCCGCGGGACAAGATGATCGTCTTCACCGGCCTGTCCGGCTCGGGCAAGTCCTCCCTCGCCTTCGACACGATCTTCGCCGAGGGGCAGCGCCGCTACGTGGAGTCGCTGTCCTCCTACGCCCGCCAGTTCCTCGGCCAGATGGACAAGCCCGACGTCGACTTCATCGAGGGGCTGTCACCGGCGGTGTCCATCGACCAGAAGTCCACCTCCCGCAACCCCCGCTCCACGGTCGGCACCGTCACCGAGGTCTACGACTACCTGCGCCTGCTGTACGCGCGCGCCGGCATCCAGCACTGCCCCGTCTGCGACGCCGTCATCTCCTCCCAGACCCCTCAGCAGATCGTCGACCACATCCGCGAGATGGAGGACGGCACCCGCTTCCAGGTGCTCGCCCCCGTCATCCGCGGCCGCAAGGGCGAGTACACCGAGCTGTTCACCGAGCTGCAGGGCCGCGGCTTCTCCCGCGTCCGCGTCGACGGCGCCACCCACCGCCTGGGGGAGGTGCCCGCCCTGAACAAGAAGCTCAAGCACAACATCGAGGTGGTCGTCGACCGGCTGGTGGTGCGTGAGGGCATCCGCCAGCGGCTGACCGACTCGGTGGAGACCGCTCTGGAGCTCGCCGACGGCCTGGTCATCATCGACCTGGTGGATCTGCCCGAGGACGACCCCGGCCGCACCCGCCGCTACTCCGAGAAACGTGCCTGCCCCAACGAGCACCCGCTCCAACTGGACGAGATGGAGCCGCGCACCTTCTCCTTCAACGCCCCCTACGGCGCCTGCCCCGCCTGCACCGGCATCGGCAGCCGACTGGAGGTCGACCCCGAGCTCGTCGTCCCCGATGAGGAACTCACCCTGGCCGAGGGCGCAGTCGCCCCCTGGGCCAGCCACCAGAAGTACTTCACCCGCCAGCTCAAGGCGCTGGGCGAGGAACTGTCCTTCGACGTCGACACCCCCTGGCGCGCGCTGCCCGAGCGCGCCAAGGACGCGATCCTGCGCGGCAAGGACTTCGAGATCAAGGTCCGCTACCGCAACCGCTGGGGCCGGGAGCGCATCTACTCCACCGGCTTCGAGGGCGCCCTCAACTACGTCATGCGCAAGCACGACGAGACCGAGTCCGAATGGTCCAAGGAGCGCTACGAGGGGTACATGCGGGAGGTCCCCTGTCCCGTCTGCAACGGCACCCGGCTCAAGCCGGAAGTACTGGCCGTACGCGTGGGCGATAAGTCCATCGCCCAGCTGTGCGACCTGTCCATCAGCGAGTGCCGTGACTTCCTGGCCGGGCTGGAGCTGACCGGCCAGGCCGCGCAGATCGCCGGCAGCGTCCTCAGTGAGATCGCCGCCCGCCTGGGCTTCCTCGTCGACGTCGGCCTGGACTACCTGAGCCTGTCCCGCGGCGCCGCCACCCTGTCCGGGGGCGAGGCACAGCGCATCCGCCTGGCCACCCAGATCGGCTCCGGGCTGGTCGGCGTCCTGTACGTACTGGACGAGCCCAGCATCGGCCTGCACCAGCGGGACAACGCCCGCCTCATCGACACCCTGGAGCGCCTGCGGGACCTGGGCAACACCCTGATCGTCGTGGAGCACGACGAGGAGACCATCCGCTCGGCCGACTACGTGGTGGACATCGGTCCCGGGGCGGGGGAGAAGGGCGGCCAGGTCGTCTACGCCGGCGAGGTCGCCGGCCTGCTTCGGGCCCGCGGCTCCGTCACCGGCGACTACCTGGCGGGCCGCCGCGCCATCGAGGTGCCCGCCAGCCGCCGCAAGCCCGTCAAGGGGAAGGCGGTCACCGTCGTCGGCGCCCGGGAGAACAACCTCAAGGACGTCACCGTCACCTTCCCGCTGGGCGTATTCACGGCCGTCACCGGCGTGTCCGGCTCCGGGAAGTCCTCCCTGGTCAACTCGATCCTCTACCAGGTACTGGCCAACCGGCTCAACCACGCCCGGGGCGTGCCCGGGCGGCACAAGACCGTACGCGGCCTGGACAACCTGGACAAGGTCGTGCACGTGGACCAGTCGCCCATCGGCCGCACGCCGCGCTCCAACCCGGCCACCTACACGGGCGTGTGGGACCACATCCGCAAGATCTTCGCGCAGGTGCCGGAGTCGAAGGTGCGCGGCTACGGCCCCGGTCGCTTCTCCTTCAACGTCAAGGGCGGCCGCTGCGAGGCCTGTAAGGGCGACGGCATCCTCAAGATCGAGATGAACTTCCTGCCGGACGTGTACGTGCCCTGCGAGGTGTGCGGCGGCGCCCGCTACAACCGGGAGACGCTGGAGATCCGCTACAAGGACGCCACGGTCGCCGACGTCCTGGACATGACCATCAGCCAGGCCGCCGACTTCTTCGCCGCCACCCCCATCATCGCCCGCCACCTGAACACGCTGGTGGAGGTGGGACTCGGCTACGTGCGCCTGGGGCAGGCCGCCACCACCCTGTCCGGCGGTGAGGCCCAGCGCGTCAAGCTTGCCACCGAGCTGCAGCGCCGCTCCACCGGACGCACCATCTACGTGCTGGACGAGCCCACCACCGGCCTGCACTTCGAGGACATCCGCAAGCTCCTGGCAGTACTGCAGGGACTGGTGGACAAGGGCAACTCCGTGGTGGTGATCGAGCACAACTTGGATGTCATCGCCAACGCCGACTGGATCATCGACATGGGCCCCGAGGGAGGCAAGAACGGCGGCACCGTGGTTGCCACCGGCACCCCCGAGCAGGTCGCCGAGGTCGAGGGCTCCTGGACCGGCCACTACCTCAAGGAGCTGCTCGAGCAGCGCCGGGCGGCGAGCTGACCGGCTCCGCCGCCCGGGGCTGCGGACCGGCTCCGCTAGTCCCGGGCGGCGCGCTCCGGCCGGGGCCTAGGGCCGTAGGGGGTGAGCGCCTCTCGCAGGCGCACCAGCAGTTCCCGCAGGCGCTCGGGCGTGCGCGCGCCCAGGCCGAGCACCACGCCCGGGCCGGCTGCCGCTCCCGGGGAGGCCCAGTACGCGGACATTCCGGCGACTCCCAAACCCGCGCGGTGACACGCGGCCACGGCGCCCGCCTCATCCGCCTGCGGCGCCAGCAGGACGACGGCGTGGAGCCCACCCTCCATGGGTACGCCCTCCGGGAACACCTCCGTGAACAGCGCCCGCCGCTGCCGCTCGATCCGACGCGCCCGGGCCACGTGCCGGCGCAGGCCGTCCTGGGCCAGGAAGCGGGTCATCGCGTCCTGCACGATCCCGGACACGGGCACGCACAGCGGGCGCATCCGCTCCAGCAGCGGCGCGGGCGCCACCAGGTAGCCCAGGCCGACGGCGGGACTCAGGGTCTTCGCAAAGGAGCCGAGCATGATGACCCGCTCGCCGGGGTCCAGGGACAGCAGGGGCGCGGGCGTGCTGCGCAGCTCGGCGTCGTAGTCATCCTCAATGATCATCGCCTCCGCCCGGCGCGCCGCCCCCAACAGGGACAGGCGCTGCCCGGCGGGCATGCGCTCGCCCCACGGGAACTGGTGATTCGGCGTCACCAGTACCGCCTGCGCCCCGGCGGGAAGTGCCGGCGATGTGGGAGCCTCCCGGAAGGCGGCGGTGTCGACCGGGACCGTGCGCCAGCCCAGCGCCCGGGGAATGCCGGTGAGTGAGGGGTAGCCGGGCTCCTCGACCGCCAGCGTCCCCGTGCCTGAGACGCCCCCGCGGCCGCCCAGCGCGCCCAGGGCCAGCCGCAGGCCATCGCGCGCCCCCGCCGTCACCAGAATGCGTTCCGGATCGACGTCGACCTGGCGGGCGCGCCGAATATGGGTGGCCAGGAGCTCGCGCAGCTCGGCGGAGCCGGAGGCGGGGTGCGGTCGCGGATCCGCGGCGGCGGCCCGCCAGGCGGAGCGCCACAGGCCGGTGGTGAGGACCCCGGTGACCGGTGCGCCCGGCCTCAGCTCGGTGGGTTGAAAGTCCGCCGGCGCGCCGGCGGGGCGTGCACGCCGTTGCGGCAACGGCCGGGGCAGCTCCGGGTTGACGCGGGTGCCGCCGTGCGTGGCGGTGAGAAAGCCCTCGGCCACGAGCTGCTCGTAGGCGGTCACTACGCTCCCACGCGATATGCCGAGCTCCCGTGCGAGCAGTCGGGTGGCGGGGAGCGGGTCCCCGGGTGCGAGCTCGCCGCGCGCCACGCGGCCGCGGATGTCCACCACGACCTGCTGGGGGAGTGGCCGCCCGTGGTCGATGATCACCCGACCGCCTCCCATACCTGTTGAACCGAGCGCGTCGGCTGCGCAAACCGCTGCCATCTCCGACACAGACTAGCCGGTGGTCCAAAGAATTGTCCCCGTTGTGGACCTGACAATGACCCACCGGTGTCGTGAGCATGGCGCCATGAGCACACGCGAAACTCCCGCCGTCCCCGATTCCGCTGCCATTCCCGCGGGCACCGGCTCGCCCCTGGTCAAACGGGGCCTGGCCGACATGCTCAAGGGCGGCGTGATCATGGATGTGGTTACCCCGGAGCAGGCGCGCATCGCCGAGGACGCCGGCGCCGTCGCCGTCATGGCACTTGAGCGCGTCCCCGCCGATATCCGCGCCCAGGGCGGCGTGGCCCGCATGTCCGACCCCGACCTGATCGCCGCCATCATCGACGCCGTCTCCATCCCCGTGATGGCCAAAGCCCGCATCGGCCACTTCGTCGAGGCACAGGTCCTACAGCACCTGGGCGTGGACTACATCGACGAGTCCGAGGTCCTGTCGCCGGCGGACTACGCCCACCACATCGACAAGCAGCGCTTCACCGTGCCCTTCGTCTGCGGCGCCACGAACCTGGGCGAGGCCCTGCGGCGCATCGCCGAGGGCGCCGCCATGATCCGCTCCAAGGGTGAAGCCGGCACCGGGGACGTGTCCGAGGCGACCCGTCACATCCGCACCATCAAGGAGGAGATCGCCCGCCTGCGCGGCCTGCGTGAGGACGAGCTCTACGTTGCCGCCAAGGAGCTGGCTGCTCCCTACGACCTGGTGGCCGAGGTAGCCCGCAGCGGGGACCTGCCGGTGGTGCTGTTCACCGCCGGCGGGATCGCCACCCCCGCTGACGCCGCCATGATGATGCAGTTGGGTGCCGACGGCGTCTTCGTCGGATCCGGCATATTCAAGTCCGGCGACCCCGCCGCCCGCGCGGCCGCGATCGTCCGGGCCACCGCCGCCTACGACGACCCGGCCGTGATCGCGGAGGTGTCCCGGGGGCTGGGCGAGGCGATGGTGGGCATCAACGTGGCCGACCTGCCCGCGCCGCACCGGCTGGCGGAGCGCGGCTGGTGAGCGGGCGCGTCGTCGGCGTCCTGGCGCTTCAGGGAGGGGTGGCCGAGCACGCCCGCATGATCGAGGCGCTCGGCCACCGTCCCCGGCCGGTGCGCCGGATCGGCGACCTGGAGGGCATTGAGGCGCTCGTGCTGCCAGGCGGGGAGTCGACGACGCTGCACCGGCTGCTGACCGCCTTCGACCTGACCGAGGGCATCAGGGATGCCGCCCGCAGGGTGCCGACGCTCGGCACCTGTGCGGGCCTGATCCTCCTGGCGACGCTGGGGGTGCTGGACGTCGACGTCGAGCGCAACGCCTTCGGCCCTCAGGCGGACTCCGCCACCGCCCGCCTGCCCTGGAAGCACGGGAGCGTCGTGGCCGCCTTCATCCGTGCACCGCGCGTGACCCGGGTGGGCGGCGGCGTGCGCGTCTGCTCAACCTGGCAGGGCGGCGGCCGCTATGGGGCCGAGCCGGCGATCGTCGGCGTCGAGCAGGGGGAGGGAGAGCAGCGGATCATCGGCGTCTCCTTCCACCCCGAGCTCACCGGGGATACGACGATCCACCGCGACCTGCTGGACTGATGCCGCCGGCGGAGTCGGCTCCGATCGCGCCGTGCTCCGCCTGCTCCTGCTCCTGCGCGAAATGGTTGTATGCGAGCGACAGCCCGAAGCACACGACGCCGGCGACCATGAGCGCCAGGATCCGCGACAGCGAGTTTTGTCCGGCCAGATCCACCACGGCCAGCTTGAACACCACCAGCAGTACCAGGGTGAGCCCGTAGTGGCGCAGTGTGGTGGCGCGCAGCCGGAATCCGATGACGATGCAGGCGGCACCGGTCGCCAGCACCACACCGGTGATCAGCAGAGAAGCTGCGGATGCGCCGGTGAGGATCATCACCGACCACCACAGGGCGAGGCTCTGCGAGAGCGCAATGGTCAGTGTCACGGTGAGTGACATTGCGGAGTGCCGCAGCCAGGGCAGCAGCATTCGCCCGCCGACCACCACGAGGGCCAGCGCCAGGGCAACCAACGGCGCCGCCAGCAGCGGAGAGCCCAGGGAGTCGGCGCGTACCAGCACCGCGACGGCCAGCGCCGTCAACAGTGCCTCGCCCAGCCACGCCAGAGCCGGTGGTGTGGGCACGAGCGGGCTGCGCAGGTCGGTTGCGCCCGCCAGCTGTCCTGCGCGCCGACCCGAGACGAGCATGCGCGGGCTGCATTGGGGCGTGAACGCGCCCATGCCGGCCAACGCCAGCGCCAGGGCACCCGCCAGTAGCGGCGCCGCGATCCGGCCGGCCCCGCCGAGACCGCCGGCGGGAACCAGCCGGTCCAACAGCCGGGGGATGATCAGCACCAACTGACCGGCCGCGACCCACATCCCCGCGGACAGCCACGAGGGCCGGTTCGCGTGCTCCTCGGAATGCGGGGGCGGAGCCAGCAGCGCCTCCAGAGGAGCGGTCAGAAGCACGCCGATGAGTACGGCCAGAATGGCCAGCATCACGGTGCTGCGATCGGGGGAGAACACTGCCAGCAGCGCGGCTGTGCTGAACAGCGGGAGCACCAGCACGGGGGCGCTGTAACCGACACGTACCACGGGAACGGCGGCCAGTGCCACCGCTGCCACCGCAGGCGGTAGCAGCGCGATATTCAAAGCGAAGACGGCCACCGCGACGCAGACCACCGTACCCAGGTTCACGGCCGCGACGACGCGCAGCCACGGGGAGGTGGCTCGCTGCGGGAGCAGGGCGGCGGTGGCCAGGCAGACCAGGACCAGGAAGGACATGGCCATGCCATTGCGCGTGGACGACGTCACGTCGTTAGCGGACGCGAGGATTAGCAACGCCAGCGCCTGGATGATGCCGGTGACCGCCCACTCGTATCCGGCGGCCTCCCTTGCTCCGGCTCCGGCCAGCAGACGCGTGGAGTGATGCGCTTGCGCCAAGAGCACCGCGCAGGGCGCTGCGAGCAGCACGATGCCGGTGAGCGGCTGAGCCACCAGCAGCCGGGAGGGGCCGGCCAGCAGCACGGTGCCGGTGACCACCATGGAGGTGGTCGGCAGCCAGGGCGCCAGGCGCATGCGCGGCGTGAAGCGCGGCAGTATCGCCGCCACCACGGCCAGGGTGACGGTGTAGATATCGATCAGGGTCCAGGCCAGGACCGCCTGTTCCGGGTGCGTTGCCACCTGCCAGGTGGTGAAGCCGACGGTCACCAGCGCCCCCAGCATGGAGATGACGGCGGTGAAGAACTGCGCGGTGACGCAGGACACCAGCAGCAGCACGAAGGCCCAGGCCACCATCAGTCCCAGGGCGGCGACCGGGCTCAGTCCGGCGATCAGGGCGGCACCGATGACGGCGACGAAGCCGAGCGCACCGCCCGTGCCCGTGAGGGTGGCGGCCGCCACCTGCAGCCGCTCCCGCTTCTGGTTGACGACCGTGCCCGCGGCGACCAGGGAGACGGCGACGACGCCCAGCGCCGTTACCTTCACGACGTCGGGAATCTGGTCCCAGACCAGGGCTATGAGGCTCACGGCGGCGGACACGATCAGGAACGCGGCCGCCCCGGACAGGACGTATCTGCCGATATTGCCCTCGTTGCGCTTCTCCCGCATGGGCCGCATGGCGAACGGGTCGCTGTCGGCGGCGCTCGTGGCGCCGCTGGGGGCCACTGCCGTCGGGGCCTTCTGCGATGGGGTGGAGGGCCCCTTCAGAACGGGCTTGGACGGCGGGTATGTGGCCAGGGCCGGGGTCCGGGGCTGTTGCACCGCGGGAGCCGCGGCCGGTGAGGAGGACGACGTCCGCGTAGTTATCGGCCGGGCGGGTGGGGAGGCGACCGGCGCGGGGCGCGGCTGCGGACGCGCCGCAGAATCGAGGGGGTACCCGTCACGGGAGATCCGTTTGGCCACCCAGTCGAGTTTGCGTTCGAGGGTTGTCAGGCGCCCGATGATCTCTTCGAGCTGCTCACTGCTGACCGTATCCATGTCTCAAGGATCCGGTCCTGGCGGGCCAAAGTCACGCCGTCGCGACGGGGAGTACTTCCCTCGGCCCGGATTGTGATCGAGCCGGACATGTCCGGCGCGTCGGGTACGTCGGTCACGCAGGTCCATCAGGCGTAGGGCGGCACCCGATGATCGTCGGCCGGCGCCGGGCCCGTCCCGGCAGCATATCGGGCCTGCTCGCGCGCGAAGCGGTTGTATGCCAAAGACAGGCAGAAACACGCCAGCCCGGCCACCAGCAGCGCCAGGATCTGGGTGAGCGAGTTCCCGTTCGCCAGGTCCAGCACCGCGAGCTTGACCACCACCAGCATCACTAGTGTCAGCCCGTAGTGGCGCAGTGCGACCGCCCGCGCCCGGAAGCCGAGCACAATGCCCACTGCGCCGGTCGCCAGCACCACACCGGTGACCAGCAACGAGGTCGCCGACGCACCGGTGAGGACCATTACCGACCACCACAGCGCCACGCTGAGCGAGATGGCGGTGGCCGTGCCGGCGCCCGCGCGCCGCAGCCAGGGCAGCAACAGGCGGGCCGCCGCCACCGCGAGCACCAGGCCCAGCACCACCAGCGGTGCCGCCACCAGCCGGTCGCCCGCGGAATCCGCGCGCGCCAGGATGACGAGCGCCTGCAGGCACAGCAGCGCGAACCCCACCCAGCCGATGACCGGAGTCGCGGGAATTCGCGGCGTGCGCGGCCCATTTGCGCCCTCGATGGCGCCGGCGTGGGTCCCCGAGGCGAGCGCGAGTGGAGTGCATCCACGGGTGAACAGCCCCAGGCCCGTCAGCGCCAGGGCGCACACGCCACCCACCAGCGGGGCTGCGGAGCCGCCCGGGACCAGCCGCGCGACCAGCGCGGGCAGCACCACCACCAGGTCCGCGCCGATCAGCCAGACGGCCGCGGTCAGCAGGTCGACGCGTGCCTGTTGCGCGCGCCCGGGGCTCCGGGCAGGGGTTAGTCGGCTCTCCAGCAGCAGGCTCAGGCCGGCGGCGGTGGCCACCGCGACGAGTGCGAGTCCGACGGCGTCCCTGTCTGAATGTGCTCGGGTGGCGAGCGCGAACGCCGGCAGACCCGCCAGTGGCAGTATCGGGATCGGCGCGGCTTGCCCGACGCGGACCACCGGGGCGCCGGCCAGCCCCACCGCCAGCACCGCAGGCAGGAGCAGGCGGGGCTCCACGGCGAAGACGGCGGCACCGATGCCCACCATCACCCCAAGGTTTACCCCGGCCACGTTCCGCGGCCAGGCAGCCGTACCGCCGTCGGGAAGCAGCGCCGCGGTGGAGGCGACCGCAGCCACCAGGAGCACCACGCCGGTCAGGGCACGGGCCGCCGGCGGGGCCGCCGGATCCAGTCCCAGGTGCAGCACGGCCAGCACCATTGCGACACCCACGGCGCCCCATTCCCAAGCGGCCGCGGCGCGCCCGACCGTGCGTGACAGCAGCCGCCCGGAGTGATGCGCCTGAACCAGCAGCACGACGGCCGGTAGACACAGCAGGGCGACCCCGGTCGGGGACCCACCGCGCAGAAGAACGGTCGGCCCGATCACCAGCGCCGTCGCCGTGACCACCATGGAGGTGGTGGGCAGCCAGACGGCATGGCGCATCCGCCGCGCAAAGTGCGCCAGCAGCGCGGACACCGCCGCGAGGGCGATCAAGTAGCCGTTCACGAGCATCCACACCAACGCCGCCCGGCCCGGATGCGCATTGGCCTGCACCCACGCGAAATCAACCGCGACCAGGGCGCCAAGGGCGGAAATCACGGCGGTGAAGAATTGCCCGGCGGTCCAGGACACCAGTAGGAGCACGAACCCCCAGGCGGCCATCAGCGCCATGGCCACGGGGGCTTGTAGGTGCACGAGCAGGACCGCGCCAATGATGGTTACGAAGCCCAACGCCCCACCCGTACCGGTTACGGTGGCCGCCGCCACCCGCAGGCGGGGCCGATTCTCCGCCAGCGTGGTGCCCGCGGAGACCATGGCGAGGGACAACAGTCCGAGCCCGCCGACCTTCCAGCCGTCGGGAATCTGCTCCCAAACCAGCGCAATGAGGCTCACCGCGGCCAGCAGCACCAGCAGCGCCGCCGCGCCGGACAGCAGATAGGCGCCCAAGTTACCCTCCCGCGCCGGAGGCAATTGGGTGGCGGGCGGGGCTCCGGCGTCGGGGGAGCGCGGCGGCGTCGGCTGCGGCGCCCACAACGGCTGCGGTGGCTGCTGCTGTGGGGGTGCATACGGATCGGGAGCGTAGGCGGTAGTGGGCATGTCCCGGGCGGGCTGCCGGGTGGCGGGTCCGGAGGGCAGCGTGGTGGCGGGCCCGGAGGACAGCCGGGCGACTTGTCCCTCCAACCGTCCGACCTCACGCTCCAGGGCGTCCAGACGCGCGATCACCTCATCGAATCGTGCGCGCTCTTGGGAATCCATGATTCAAGGATCCGGCAAGGTCGCGGCGTTGTCACGACTTTGATACGGAGACTTGGACGCGGTGGGCTGATGGGCGGTGGATCAGGCGCGACGGTTTGTGTGTTGGCCTGACGGTTCGTGCGTTGCGGTCGACGGTTCGGCACATCCGGCGACGGTTCGTGGGTGTGATGTCTCAGGACATCGGTGACAGTTTTGTGTCA
>NZ_QMIN01000108.1:6221-25088 GCF_003287795.1 Actinomyces sp. Z5 | reverse complement strand
GCCCGGTTCTCCTGCGCGGTCAGGGTCTTGCTGGTGCCGGGCGAACCGCCTGGCGCTGTAAGCCCAGATCGCCCGCCACGAGCCCGGAAACTCCACTGGGCTCCAGACGGGCTCATCGCGGACGTTCCGGTCGCGTTCCCTGCTGATGGAACCTTTACGTGGGGTGATGGTGTCGATCACCTGCCCGTCGGCCAAGGCGTCCCCGCGCCAGGCGAAGTGCGCCTCCAGGTCCGCCGGCGCCTTGGTCATACGGGACCCCACAATGAACCCCAAGCCGGCCTGATCGAGTGCCTCGAGGTTGGCCGCGGAGAGCATGCCGGCGTCCGCCACCACGACCAGGTGATCAATCCCCGACGCCTCCCGCAGTTCCTGGATCATCGGCACAATCGTGCTGGTCTCGGCCCTGTTGCCCTCCCAGCAGCCGACACGTAGTGGGAAGCCCGTCCGGTCCACCAGCAGCCCCACAATGACCTGCGGGTCCACCCGCCGCTCCTTGGAATAGCCCACCCGCCGTAGGTCGTCCTCCTTCTCCGCCTCGAAGTACAGGGTCGTCACGTCATACAAACACAGACTCAGGTCCCCGCGGCCGGTGACATGCCGCAGGCAGGCGTCCGCAATCCGTTCCCGCCACTGGCGGCCCGCGCAGCGCGCCAGCGAGCGGAACAGTGTCCTCCTGGAGGCCGGCTGCACACCCAGCTCGGAGATCACCCGGGGTACCTGCTCCTTACTGGTGGGCTCGATCAGCCGGGCCAGCACCATCTGCATAAACCCCTCATCCCCACCAGTAGCCTCACCCAGCCCCAGGGCCTCGTAGGCCGCACACAGGACATCCCACAGCAGAGCCGAGCGCTGCCCGACGACTACCGCCTGCGCGGCCTGGCCGGCGGCCTGAGGTGTCAGGCCGGCCAGGTCCAGCACCCCCTGGCCGCCCCGGATCTTCTCCCGTCCCGCCTCCATCAGGACCGCCAGCTCCGCCTCACCCGTGCGCTGAGCCCAGGTGCTCCACAATCCGGCGCACACCATGCTCCTTGGCCACGATCTGCACCGCCGTAGCCCCCGACGCTGTACGCACCTTCCGAATAAACGGGCTCACACGCCATCACTCTACAGGCCACCGGATTAGTGCCCCACAACCACCAACACAACCACACCACACCAACGAAAAACCCTGATCATGACACAGAGTCACCAAAAATGAGACGAGTCAGGTCAAACAGAACCTGTTCTGGGCCTTCGCCTACAACGTGGCCGCGATCCCCCTGGCCGCAGCCGGAATGCTCAACCCGATGATCGCCGGCGCCGCCATGGCCGCCTCCAGCGTCATCGTGGTCACCAACTCCCTGCGCCTGCGCAGCGCCGGAAAATAGCTGGAGGACACTACCCTGACTACCTCACCTTAGTTGCCTGCGGATGGCACACCGGATTAGGACGGTGCCGACAGCTGTAGCGGCTAAAGAGATGGCAGCAAAGGGCAGTCCAGCGCTGAATCCGGTGTTGGCCAGGCGGGTTCGCGCGTCGTGTGCCGTTGAGCCGGCCGGGGTTGTCGGCAGTGATAACGGCGTTTCAGTCGCCACGGCCGTTCCCGGTGCTGTCGGATTATCGGCGGCTGTTGCTGGCTGGTTGCCGGCCGCGGCCGCATCTCCCGCGGTATCCGGGGTGGGAGCGGCCGGTTCCGGGTCCGTCGCGTCTGCCGGTGCGGCCGTAGTTGCCGAGTCGGTCGGGTCTGATGCATCCGGCGCTGTGCCCGCACCGTCGGGCGTGGGCACAGGGGCGGCAGTGGCGTCGTCGTCGGGGCAGTTCTCGCCGACGACACAAACTCCGGGCTGATCCTCAGTAGGGTAGCCGGGATCGGGGTCGCAGACGTCGCCTACGCCATCACCGTCATAGTCGGACTGGCTGTAGTTGTATGCATCCGGACAGTTGTCGAACTCGGGCGGGGTGTTGTCGCCGTCGTCGGTGATCTGCACCTGCGTGGTGTACACGTCGGTCTGACCGTCGTCCTGGGTCACGCGCAGGCCGACTTGTCCGTCGTACAGGTCGGCAAAGGTGTAGTCGATGACCGGCTCGGTGGAGGTCTGCTCGAAAACTCCGTCGCCGTCCAGGTCCCACTCGTATGTAGTGATGTCTCCGTCGTCGGCATGGGATCCGCGTGCGTCCAGGGTTAGGGTGCTTCCCTCCTTGGCGACGTACGGGCCCTGGATCCACGCCTCGGGTGCGTCCTCAGCCGTCGTAACGCTGTCACTTACGGCGTAGGACGCCGCCACAATCGCGGGGCTACTTGCGGGCTTGACATTGGAGGGCACACCCACCTGGTTGATGATGAGGTTGGCCATCTGCTGGTGGCCGATGATGTTGGGGTGGTAGAACTCGGCGGCGTCCAGGCTGAACGTGGAGGTCGTCTTGCCGTTGGCGGCCAGGCGGCCGCGGGTCTCAAAGAATTCATTCAACCACCGGTAGTCGTTGCGAGAATTCGTGGCAGGGTCAGGCTCGTGCCCATCAAAAGCCGCCACCACGCCGTCAATATAAGTGACCTTCAGTCCAGGGTGGGTGGCATTCCAGTTCTCGACCATAGCGGCCTGCTTGTCCCGGGCAGTCTCACTCAGAGCACGCACCCCGGTGCCGGCGTCGTAGGAAACGGAGCCGAAGAGGTCCTTCAGAATGTAGCTGCGGGAGGTGGCCAGGCGCGGGTAGCCGACCAGAATCACCTGGGCGCCGTCGGGTAGGCGATCGTCGATCAGCTGCAAAATGTTGCGGGTGGAGCCCATGACGTCGTCCATCAACGCGTTGGCCCCGTCGACCTTGGTCTTGCAGGACTTGGCGTCACGCAGTCCCAGTGTGAAGCACTTTTGTACGATGTCCGCGAACCCCA
This sequence comes from Actinomyces sp. Z5, assembly GCF_003287795.1. NCBI lineage: Bacteria > Bacillati > Actinomycetota > Actinomycetes > Actinomycetales > Actinomycetaceae > Actinomyces > Actinomyces sp. Z5. The sequence goes on along the minus strand of NZ_QMIN01000108.1, from coordinate 22,219 downwards.
CGTCGTTGCCGCCGATGGTCAGCATCACCAGGTCGGTGTCCGCAGGGATTGCGGCCACCTGGCCCGATCTCCCAAGCAGGTCGTCGGTCACCGCACCGCTGTGAGCCAGATTGGTCAACGTGGCGGAGACGTTCTGGGTATTGACCCAGTCCACGTAGCGGTGCGCCCAGTTGTTGCGGCTGCGGTAGGCGCTCTTGTCATCCCCGTAGTAGTCCCCGGCACCGTTGCCCGCCGAGTAGGAATCCCCCAGCAGCACCACACGCAGGCTCCCGCCCGCCGGCGCGGCCGCCGCTGTGGGAGAACCGATGACCAGGGAAGGCAGCAAGATAGTCAGAGCGAGCAGACCTGCCATCAGGGTGCGCAGGCCGCGGCGGGGACGGGACATCACAGGGAACACCTTTCGGAAACGTGGCGGGGAACGGGGGACAAGGCCAGGTATCAGACGCGGGCCGAGAGTCGGATCAGAGGCAGGCGCCACGGAGCACTTTTACTCACCGGTAGGTCAGGGACACGCGCACGGTCCCATGCAGAGCGTCGGCGGGATCGACGTCGTCGACCAGCGAGATCAGCAGGATCAGCGGGCCGTCGAGCCGCGGATCCCGGCGGGAGGACTCCCACACGCCGGGCAGCGAGTACTCCCCGCCCGCCCAGCCGTGATCGACGGCGTAGTCCACCAACTCGCCCATGAGGTCCCCCGGCGCGACGCCGTCGGCGCGAAACCAATGCCGCAGCCACACGGTCGACGGCTTGGACAACAGGCCGGGCGACGGCGACCGGCTGGAGCGCACCGCCTGGTAACCGGCGATCGTGTCGGCACCCATGGGATCCTCGGCCATGACCTCCGCCGGCCTTACGGCAACGGCCCCGGAGGAACGTAGCCACCACCAGGCTCCACCGCCCAATACGACGCCGACAACGGTCAGCCCCAGCAGCCGACGCGGCAGGCGCCGAGCCCCGGCTACTTTGGCTGTTGGCGACGCAGCGACGGCAAGGCCAGATTGGTTCCCTGTCAACTCCAGTCGCCTCCCCGCGCCTCACGCCGCGATATCGCGACGTCGCAGGCTAACAATATAGCCACACACGAGCATCACCGCACCATATACCGCGAGTACGGCTAATCCTCCAACCCAACTGAGACCAGCCTGCACCATTTCTGAAGTGTTGCCCGCAATCGGGTCCACGGGCCACACCGCTGACCAGTTCGCACCTCCAGGCAAATACTGGCCCACATTCTGGAGACTCTCAGACTCATTGCACATTGCAGTAACCGTCGGCTCGATAAGAATCGCGAAAATAAACACGGTCGCAACCGCTGCTACCTGATTGCGGAGAAGCATCCCCAGGCCGACGCCGATGAGCGCCCACAAAGCGAAGGCTGCAACCGTCCGCAGAGACATAAGCCAATAAGTAGCCTCACCCAGCGCCGCATCCGCCCCTACCAAGCCGAAGACGCCTGCAATTATCGCCACCGCACCGAACACCGTCACCACCGCGACAATAAGGGAAATACCAAGACCTGCCGCCGCCTGATTCAGATACATACGTAAACGGGAAGAACTGTAAAACACCAATCTGGCAACGGTATGGTGCCGAAACATCTGAGTGGCAACCAGAACGCCGATAAGGAAGGGCAATATATACCCAGAACGTCCTACGTACGAATATACATACCCGAATGCAACGTCTGCGATCTGACCGTCACTGTACCCGCGGGCTATATTGAACGTAACCAGCCCCACCAGCACCCACAAGAAAAGACCGATAATCACGGACGTCAGGATAACGGCGCGATCTCGAGACACGCCGCCCAACTGAGACAGGAACTCACTCATAGTAGGAAACCTCCGTGTTCCGAAGACCATGCGAACGAATTAAGTGGTAGACAAGATCCAGGCTCGGCCGGTCGACTCTTGACACAGCCACGTCCTGACTGATCGCAGCAGCCTCCTCGCGAGCAGAGTCGAGTTGCTCGGCTCGCACCGCGAGTTCATCCTGGCCTGCTTGAAGAACGTCTATGCCACGGCTCGTCAGGTATTCCGCAAGCTCGAAACTGTTGCCTCCACGTAGGCTGACGTAGCGGTTTGCTACCGCGTCAACAATCTGTTCGTAGGGTCCAGACCACTCGACAGCTCCATCTAGCAGAAAAACCGCATCATCAATGAGCCCCTCTGCCTCATTAAGTATATGAGAGGAAAGCAGTACACCTCGACCGTCGGAAGCCATCCGACGGATCACCCGGCGCAGCCACACGACACCATCTGGATCCAGGCCATTGGTCGGTTCATCCAAGAGAACGATGTCGGCATCGACCAGCAACACTTCCGCGATACCCAGACGACGACGCATACCCAACGAGTACTTTCCGATGCGGCGACGGGCAGCCGCAGCCAGACCCGCCGAGTCCAGCAACTCATCGACCTCGCGAGCCGTATGCCCAAAACGTCTTGCGACAGTCAGTAAATGCTCACGCCCAGTCAGAAATGGATTATAACCAAAGGAGTCCAGCAGCACGGCCATAGGCTCGCGCCGACCGCGCCGCAGTCCCGGCTCCAGAATGACCGTTCCCGAATCGGGACGCACCAACCCGGCCAAGATCGACAGTGTCGTTGTCTTCCCGGAGCCGTTAGGCCCGAAGAAGCCCTGGATTCTGCCTGCGCGAATCTCGACGTTCACCTCCTTCAGCCGGAAAGCCCGGTAATTCTTCGACAAACCCGACGCGCTCAAGACTAGAGCATCTTGCGCAACCTGACATTCATCAGACGACAATCGCCGTGGTACAGCCGAATGCGGCACCACGCCTTTGTTGACGGCTTCCGGAATCATAGAATCTACTTCCTTTCTTCAACCTCAGAGCCGGCTCGCAGCAGCGACATCAGAATCGGCTCTAGGGGCATCGAGCAACTGGGAGTGGACGAACTCCGCATAGTCGGGACAGGTCAGAATCAACTCCTCATGTGGTCCAAGCCCAACCACACGCCCATCCACAAGGAAGAGAATGCGGTCGGCGTTCGCTATTGTGGACAAACGGTGTGCTATGACGAGACGGGTGGCGTTCAGGCTGGAGAGTCTAGCGTATACCATCGCCTCTGCGGGTCCATCTAGGTTCGAAGTAGCCTCGTCAAAGACCACCATGCTAGGTTTCCCCGCCAGGGCTCGGGCGATGGCTAGGCGCTGAAGCTGCCCGCCGGAAAGTCCCTGACCAGACTCACCCAAAGGCGTGTCTAGGCCTAATGGCATCTTTGCCACGTCCGCCTCCAGGGCGGCATCCTCAAGAGCACGGATAACATCAGCGTCGTCCACCCACCACCGTCCAGCCTGCACATTGGCGCGGATAGAGCCCGCCGACCCGGTTACACCCTGGGTGACGACTCCGGTTTGGCGACGTATCGTTCTCAGATCAATCTCCGTTAGCGGCGCCGTTCCGAGACGGACTTCGCCGCGTACAGGCTCGATTAAACCTAGACACAGGCGCGATAAGGTTGACTTGCCGGATCCCGAAGGGCCCACCACTGCAAGAAACTCTCCGGACCTCACTGTCAGACTTACATCCGATAATACCTCCTGACCGTTTTTGGAGTAGGAGTAACAAACACCGTCAAATACAAGGTCCTGCGAGAGGTCCGCCGGCAAACCGTCGACGTGAATGTCTTCGGCCTCCTCATCCACGAGATCGCGGAGGCGATTCAGATGAACTCGAACCGTTTGAATGACCTGAAGGTTCATTCCGATCTGTTGAACCGGCGTGAGCGCTGCCGCCGCTAGCGAGTTGACCGCAAGCATCTGCCCCAAGCTGAGTCGGCCGGCAAGAACCTCGTGGACTCCCACGAGCAGTAGCACCGCGGGACCAATAAACCCGACAGTCGATAAAAAGGCCGCTAGATGGTTATCTAACCGCTGACGTCGAGCGGAGATGTTCAGCTGCCGCTGATACGCCGAACCCCATCGCTCGAATACCTGTTCCTCAATGCCCAGCGCCTTGGTGGACTCCATATCCCCCAAGGCCTCGACCATAAGGGATTGGGTCCTGGACATTTCGTTGACCTCCTGATCTGCGAGCAACTTTGCACGCGGGCCATACAGGAGAATTGATAATAGTTGAACGACGGCGACACTAGCCAAAACGAGCAAGTGGGTACGTGACCATGCCCCTACGAGAGAAGAATAGACTGCTAAGAACACTAGGTCCACTAGCATCGGCAGGATGCGCCCCGATAGGGAATCGCGCACATAACTGATCGACGAGAGCCGCACCAGCACGTCACCCGCGGGTCGTCCCTGAAAGAACAGGAAGGGCAGACGCATGAGGTGTTGAATAATTGCCGCCGTCATCTCACCATCCGCCAACTTCTCGAACCACATGATAACGCCGCTACGCAGCACCGATGATGTCCCGTACAGCAAAGCCAAGACCACGACGACGATGCTCATGGTCGAGTATGTTCCTGTCCCAATAGTCACGCCGAGCGAGTCGACCAGATAGGCGGTCAGGGCGGCAGGCAGCATCGCAATGAACGCAGTCATGAGTGACAACCCGAAGATTACCGCGAGCTTAGAGCCAATCGAGGGTACGAAAGACGTGACGAAGGCCAGGAGGTTCTGCCGACGAGGACTGCGCCGCCGAACCGATGCTGTCGGCTCGAGCCGCAACACGATCTGACGGTAATGGGAGGCGAACTCATCAGAGCTGATCGTCATGCGCCCGACGGCCGGATCGACTACCTTTACGCCGCGCCGAGTCAATCTTTCGATGACAACGAAATGGGCGTCATCCCAGGCAGCAATGACTGGTAAGCCGACTTGGTCGACCACCGGTCTGAGGCCGACCCGAAAAGCACGTGCCAGAAATGCCTCCTCCTCGGCAAGGTGCTTGAGAGCTAACATCGAAACGCCATCGCGCCCAATGCCAGCACGTGCCCGCAACTCAGGCAGAGGGACGTGGTGCCCGTAGTACGCCATCACCATCACCAAACTGGCAAGCCCGCACTCCGTGGTCGTGGCCTGAAGAATTACCGGGATTCGGCGACGTCCACCTGTTAGAATACTCATCGTAGAATCCTTCCCACTAGGGCCTCCAAGGCTAAGGTTGGCTCTGCCTTGACGATTACCGCGTCACCGATTCCCACCTCAGTCTCACCATCCAGACGTATTACCATCTCCTGCACATCCCCTGATTCCACGATTCCCTTTACTGCCTCATTGGATGATGGCTGCGCACTTTCCCACCTCACAACATCACCACTGTTCCGCACCCCCGTGGGGACGCTTGTGACGACCACCACGGAACCCGCCTCGATCTGCACAACATCCCGATCGGCGACCACGACGATCGTGCCGGAATGGGCGTCAGCCACCGTAAGCATGTACTCCGGCTCCAAACGCAACATTGTAGTCATCACCATGAACACAATGACGGCAAAGGCGAAAGCCACTGCCTCCCAGGCGCGAGGGCGCACATCATCTATGCGCAGTAGTGTCTGCGATCCCATCATCTGGTCTCAAGACTCATGAGGTCAAGCCGGGGCGTCGGCCTCGCAGAGAAGGCCAAACCCCAGGAGATTCCGGCGAGCCCCATCATGAGATCTGGGATGGCAACGCCGTTCCTCGCTCCTGACCTCCAGGGGCCTCCACTGCGCAACAGATACTCCCAATACGGAGCAGTGCGAGACAGCGCCTCCTCATGATCGGTCAGGGATTCCAACATCGCTTCCAGACACAAGATATTTCCCACCGTGCCATGACACAAAGACTCGTCTCCCAGATCGCCAGCGCGGCTAATATATGCATCCAGCGTCTCCTGAGTGCAAGCACAGGCTAGACGGAGCTCAGCGTCGAGTATCGCAGTCATCCGCTCGGGATGGGAAGCCAACAACAGAGCCCTTCCGTAGCCCGCACCAGGGCTGCCGTGGCACCAAGCACGCATGTTTCCGCCGCTTCCGCCACCGGCCTCTGGGCGCAGATCGGGCCAGTCGCCGCCGGCGGTCACCCGCACCGATTCCCAAGCATAGGCATCGGCAGCGGTCTGTGCGAGGGATTCGTCATGCAAGACATCTGAAGCTACGGTCAACGCTCTGGCCACACCTCCGGATCCATGAGAGAACCCGACGAGCCGAGCACCATCATCGGCCTGTTCCCAGGAAAGTCCATCACGATCACGTATCGCCGTGGACACCAGGTGGTCAGCAAGACTCCTGATGGTTCGAACCGTCTCTTCAGGTCCGGCGACATCACTGACTGACGCGGCAGTAAGGATACCGCCAGCATTGCCCGAAATGATGTCGTGGAAACGGTCAGCCGGGCCCATCTGTCCTAGCATCTGGACGGTGGCACGGCATGCCTCACGCAAAGCAGCATCTGGAGCCGCGCGGTGCGCCTCCGCCATGATCAATGCGACTCCGGAAACCTGCCCATAGGCTCCCGTAGACAAGTCACGGATGTTCTTGGCCACGGCCTCATCGTCATTGGAAACCAGTTCGGCCAAGTACGGGGCAGCTGCCATTGCTGAGCTCGCGATTCGTGCTGCTTGCGGCGAACCAGTCAACTCGGCGACGGCCAGCGCTGCCAGTCCGACGCCGGTGCTACCTGAGTACAGATCGATTCCGCCGGGGGTAACGGTCCACTGGTGCGGAGCCGTAGCGGAAAGCGTGACAGTTCCCAGACGGTCCCCCTCGATCACCATCCCCTCCAACTGGTCCATTAGCGCCGCCGCCGCCTCTAGTTTGTCATCGGAAAGGGAGCCGCCATTCGGCCCGAGTGACAATCGCGGATCTCCTTGAGGCTGCGAGTCAGGCAAACACCCGAAGGCAAGGCGGATGATATGCTCCTGAAGGTGCAGATGGTCTTTATCCATACCCGCAAGTACTTGAGCGAGCCGGTCAACCGGCGCCATTAGAGTAGCTACAATGGTCTCGTCATCCGAGGCGCGTAGTGTGCCAGTAGCCAATTCCAATGAGAAGATCGGGATGTCCCCGACGAGCATGTCTTCCAGTTCCGCCGCTATCAGAGCATTTCGGTAGGGTAGTCCGGTGAAATGAGCGAGAAGTTTGCCCAGCACGAGATGCCGTTCCAGAGCATCGCGCATAAACGTCGGATGGTAAGACTCGGCTAGGATCTTCCCATAGATCATGGTAGGACGAGCGATATACCGGGATGTCACATTGCGAGCGCTACGCACCGCCGCCAATATTCGGGCGGCGGCAGCATGCACTGCCGCATACCCCGCACGGAAGCCGTTAAGGAAGGCATCCTGTTGTGTATGTAGCAGAACACGACCCGCAATCGGATCGTCAGAGTCAAAGGCTGCTCGCTCGTACTCGATGCGCATCTCAGCAGTTCCCACATTAACCAGGTGCGGCATTTTCACGCCCCCGACCCGGCCCGGCGTGTATCCGACGACAGAGATATCGGCGGCCTCAGCAACGTTGTCCGCACCGGGCACGACGAGAGGGTGCGGGATAATCCCAACTCCCAGACATGAATCGTCCAAGGCAAGGGCTCCAATATTGCTACTGCTGCGTCCACCCTCATCCTTGACCCGATAGTCATGACTAGTGTGTAGCACAGACTCCAAGTCGATTGGAACCGGCCCGTCGCTGCCCATAACAACATTCTCGTAATGGAAGTCATTGGAGCGCAGACCATGCAGAAGCGCGGTGAGTGACCCTAATCGCTCTGCGGTATCAACCACAGAGTCCTCAGTGATATCGTTTGCCTCGATGAACTCCTGCCAGAAGTAGTCCTCTCCGGGGACGAGCGCGGCGGTACGCAGGTGACCCGTAGTGGAGTAGTGCTCGGTGACGTCACGTAGCTTCTCGAACATCTGTTCCATTGCGGGAGCGTGGGGCTTGTAAACGAACCTACCCACATCCGTTGACACGATCGCGACGGCACAGCCCCTGCGGTGGGAGTCTCCCGCATCGAATGAGGCTGTCAATACCGTCGGGCGCCGACCGCCAAGGAGTACCTCGGCGATCCGTCCCATATCGCGCTCTAGGCGTAGGACAAACTCAAAGCGGCGCTCTATCCACATCTCCAGACGCTCGACAACACATCGCAGAACCAGTGGGTAAGTCTTAAATATGCGTTCACGTACCGCATCATCGTTGAGCAAAGCCGTGTACCGGAAGTAGACCTCACTGTCGGACACCCCGCGCAAGGCGCCATCTTCATTATGGCGCTGGTCGTACATGTCCTGGACGAGACAGGGGGTTGTAATCGAAGATAGACTTGCATTCGGGACGGACTCAATGAGAGAATCCATGAACGCCTTACCCGTCAATAGGGGGTCGTCGACATGCGTAACGACTTTATCAAGTAGCTCGGCGACTGCACCCTCGACTAGAGGCGCGATCAAGTTGTACAGCTCGCGATCCGGGCGAGGCCGGCCCTCATCGGCACTCCAAGAGACGCACCAACGCCCTACCCGTTGCAGCCATTGCGGAGCGGATACGCCAGTTCGGGCGCGCAGAGAAGAGTCGTCTTCACCTAGAAGTTCTTTGAGCTCTCGCCAATCGAGACCGAGAGGAGCTACCGCCTCATCAGGGGTGAGGCTAGTGTGGTGGAAAACGGCGAGCTCCTGCCAACGATCGCTACGCTCAGAAGCGCGTAACACGTCGACCGAGGTCGGTGAGCCGGGCAGCGCGATGCGCTCAGCGATCGTGAGCGTACGCCACCAGGGAATCGACTCGATCCAGGACATGATTCAACTCCTCACTATCCTATTGCTCAGTTTGGTTCGTGGAGGGAGGGGGTGTGAGACACTGCTCCCTCCCTCCACGGCCACCAGTAGTTGCTCAGCTGCACGTACCCTGCTTGCAAATCGCCCCACACTTGGTGTAGCTCGAGTACCAGGGCAGGCACCAGCAGCAGCCAAGGGTGTGGACCCATCCGGAGCCAGCGGCTCCAGCCACGCTCTGAAGCTCGAGGTCGGTCAACTCAGCCAGGTCAACCTCAATGACGGCGGGCGCATTCTGCGTTGTCGTGCTCATCTTCTTGTCTCCTCTCAGTTCCTTCTCAGCAGCATCCGCGGGTGCCGAGGCGACACGAGCCCCACAGAGCCGTATCGTTGAAGCAGGTAGTCATGGTGGTGATGACCAGGCCAGCACAAGGGAGACTGGTCCCGCCATCAACCGTGGACATTTCGGCATCGTCAAGTTCGACGATATCGAGCGGGGGTATCGAGGTGGACATGACTTCTCCTTCGAAATCGGTGACGCGTCGCCGGAAACTGTAACCAGCGGCATATCAAGGATCCAATCAGGGCCCTGACGTCTACCACATCCCTCGGTCTATACTTTCCTCGACAAACGTCTACTACCCACCATTCCTTCGAACTACGATCGCCTAGCCGTCAGGCTTTGAATGATGACAACAACAGCGGATACAAGCGCCAACAACCCACCGATCCCTAGTAGCAGCGGGCTACCGAAGGCCAGTACGTCTAACACGGCAATGAGCACGCCTGCAAGCATCGCGACGATCCAGGGCTTCCTCTTGCTCTCCATGGGCGACCTCTCTCGGACGACCGTCGTCCGAACAGCTCCAATCCTCCATCGGCTCGGGCGCAGGCATCAGCAGCTAAAGGGAGAGTATTGACCGTACTAAAGTCTAGTCTTCATCCTCCCCAAGGAGGAGCCGGCAGCCGCCGAGCCTTTCTCACAACGAAGCCCCCTGGAACTGGCCAGGATTCGTGTGATGACGGGGAAAGCTACGGGACCAGGGCCTCGGCAAAGTCGATGGTACGGTTAGGGGTTAGGAGCTTGATGGCTTTGGTGGCTCTTCGCGTTTGTGGGTGTGGTGGTCGGGTAACCGCAGGTTCGGGCGTGTGGTGCGGAAAGTAGGGTCGAGGTCCCCGATGGTTGGGAGCTGTTAGGACCAAGCCGATTATGGAGAGCTCGATATGAGTGACATTACCTTCACTGCCCCTGACCTTGCTACTGTCGTGTTTGGTTCATTCCTGGACGGTTGGCTTTGGTGAAGATCTGTTCCGCGGTTATAGTCCAGATGAATGGAAGGGCACGTGTGTTCCGTCCGGCGATGTTGCCAGGGGTTCGTCAATATCGGTGGCTGGGAGTGGGGTTGTTATGGGATGCGGGGCGATCTCTCCATAACGATAGGTGGTGCTAGGGTGGAGCGTTGAGCGTGTTCAATAGCCTGTGTAAGCCCTGATTGAGAGGACTGGCCCTGACGAGGGTTGCTGATGAGAAGAAGACCGTCCCGTGGGAGACCGCTTCTAGTGGGCTCGGTGTTGCCCGGGAGCTGGCTGCCTTGCGGCGCGTTGGATGACCTGTTTGAACAGGTCGAGTCCGGCAATGTGGAGCCCACCGGTGCTGACGGGCTACTACCAGCGCTTTTGAAACAGGCCCCGGGGTGCGGGGCCTGCAGGCCGTGCCGACCGATCACTTGGGCCACAGGGAAAGGCAAGCCGACCACACCCCGCCTGGTACGTAAGGGCAAGCTGTCAAGCCCCGGGTTTTGTGGGGCCCCTATGTGCTTTGTCAAGCGGCGGCGGGTAGGTCGTGTGGAACGCCAGGCTGGTTTTGGACTTGAGGGATGGTTGCCGTTCCCTGTGATCTGATAGTTAGGATGATGGATATGACGAAGGCGAAGTACTCCGAGGAGTTCCGTGAACAGGTGCCCGCGAGGTGGTGGAGGGGGACCGGTCGATAGGTCGGTCGCGGCCTCCTATGGGCTGGTGGCCCAGACCGTGGGCAACTGGATCGCCAAATACAGGAAGCAGCACGGCGTGGAGCAGAAGCGCAAGAGCAAGTCCGATGCGCAGGAACTCGCCAGAATGAAGGCCGAGCTGCACAAGGCGCGGATGGAGAATGAGTTCCTAACAAAAAAGCGGCGGCCTTCTTCGCGAAGGAACAGCCGTGACCGCCAGGTATGAGCCGATCCACCGGGAAGAAGCCAACTATCCGATCGCCAGGGGTGTGCCAGTGGGCAGGCGTGTCGAAGTCCGGGTACTACAACTGGCGCAGCAAGCCTGAGTCCGCCACCGCCATCAGGCGCAGGGAACTGGCGGCACATATTGAGAGGATGTTCGTCGAGTCCGACGGCACCTACGGGTACCGGCGGGTGGCCGCCACATTAGACTGGCAGGGTATCCCCGCGGATGCGGACACGGTCAGGTCGATCATGCGTGAGCTTGGGTTGAGGGCCGCACAGCCGCGCCGGAAGGTCCGTACCACCGTGCCGGCCGAGGACCTGGACGAGCGCGCCGACCTGGTGGGGCGGGACTTCACCGCCGAGGCCCCAGGCATGAAGTGGGTTGGGGACATCACCTATATTCCTACTTGGGTGAGGTTCGTGTACCTGGCCACCGTGCTGGACTGCTGTACGAAGAAAGTCGTGGGGTGGGCTCTGCCGGATCATATGCGCACCGACCTGGTCTGTGAGGTTATCGATATGGCGGCCCGGAACTGCAGGCCGACTCGTGGGGTGACGGTGTTTCATTCCGACCGGGGGTCGCAGTACACGTCCCAGCAGTTCGCCGACCATTTGAAGAAGTATGGTATTCGGCCATCGGTGGGGCGTACGGGGGTGTGCTGGGATAATGCGTGGGCGGAGTCATTCGATGCGACACTGAAGAATGAGCGCGTGCATCGTATGGTCTACCCCACCCGGAACAAGGCTATACGGGATGTGGCGGCGTGGATTGAATTAACCTATAATCAAAGACGTTTGCGCTCGTCGATTGGGTACCGCACACCCAACCAGTTTGAACGCGAACTACTGCAGGCCGCCACCCCGAAAGCAGCCTGACAAACACACAACAAGCAAGAGTCCAAACAACACCCAGCACTCCTATCCTGGTGGCCCGCTCCCGCAACTCCTCGGGATACTTCCCACGGTTAGCATCCCGGCAGTGATCCTTCCGTGTATTCACTGCCTCCATCAAGCCCGGTGCAGTTTAGATCACGGGAAACGGCAGCTATCCCCCAAGTCCGAAAACAAGCCAGTAGTCCACTCCGGGACACCGCAGGGCGGCGGAGGTCCCGATACATGCAACACCTGCTCCGCACCCGTTTCTTCCCGCGCCGTCACGCAGATCTCCACTCCTTAGCCGCCGATTCCAGCGACAAAGGCCACCATACGATAATTCGCGGGCTCAGGAGCCCGCTCGCGCGAGACCCTGTTCGAAAGCGGAGACAACTATGTGCAGCCTTGAACAGCACCCCATCTTCGTCATAATTGAGGAGACATAAGCCTTGACCGTGGACTGCGACAGAGAAAGACGCCCGGCGATCTCCCTATTAGAAGCAGCCTGACACAGCAGACAGAGAATCTGTCGTTCTCGGTCGGACAAGCCAAAGTCATGTACTGGGTTCCGATATCGGGGCAGTAGTTCTCGTAAGATGCGAGCGTTCACGGTGGGGGAAACAGGCAGCCCTCCGGCCAGGGCAGCATGGATAGCAGAGCAGAATTCTTCGGGCGCGGCACTTTTGAGAAGGTACCCGTGCGCACCTTCTGACAAAACTCGGTAGACGCTCTCCTCGTCGTCAAAGGACGCCATGAACACCACTCGCGCCCGTGGATGCTCGGCGATGATACGAGTCAAAGCCGTAGGGCCATCCATGATGGGCATGCGGACGTCCATAAGCACCAGGTCAATGTGGTGCAGATGTAGGTAATCCAATGCCTCCGCACCATTGGATAGACGCGCAACCACCTCAATGTCGTCAGTGCGGTCGAGATACTCAGCCAACCCATCACGGATGATGGGCTCATCATCGACGACGATGATGCGTGCGGGGAGGGGAGTGCTCATGAGAAAGCCATCCTTGATGTATCATTTCGAGGGCGATCAGGGAAGAACCAGCTCTTCCTGGGGCAGCGCAGCTTGTCGCGATCCGCACCTCCCCGGGAAGAGTGGTGTTGAATCGCGATGGTACCCTCGATGCGCTCTCGCCACTGGGCGTGTCGTGATGCATGACCCGCTTCTGTGTCGATTCTTGATAGCAGCAGTCTAACCAGCCGTCATTGAGCCTTCCTCGTCAGAGGAGGCTGTTGTTAAGGTTGAGGATGACGAGGGCGGTGGCGGCGATGTTGGTGATGGTGGATGGGTCGAGGGTGACTCGTTTGAGCGCCTTGAAGCCCTTTAGGAGGGCATTGGCTCTTTCGGCCGGTGCCCGCAGGCTGGCCTGGACCTGGTTGTAGGAGCGCGCCCCGGTGTCGGGCTTGGTGCCCTTGATGGGCACCTTGACACCGATGCCGGCACCTACATACCCCTTGTCGGCCAGTGTGGGCATCCCGTCGGCGGCGGCGGGGTACAGGGCCGGCAGGGCATGGGTGCGGGCGGCCTCGATGTCGTGGACCGAGCCCGGCTCGACCGGCGAGGTCCACACGGGGTAGCCGGTTGAGTCGGTCAGAACCTGGATGTTGCCGCCGAAGTCCTTGTGCTTGCCGGAGTACCACAGGTGGTAGCCGGTGTCGGGGTCGCGTTCGGCGACCCGGTCGGTACGCACGGGTGTTCCGTCCAGGCACACGAACGGCTCGCCGTTGTCCTTCAGGGTGCGTAGCACGTCGGGCAGCTCGGGGGCCTTGCCGGATACGACGTTGAGGGATTCGTGCAGGTACCGGTAGGCGGTGGCGGGTGAGACTCCTGCGTCGCGGGCGATGGCCGCCACATCGGCCGCCTGGATCGGCCAGCGCAGCAGCATGATCGTCTGGGTCCAGCTGGTGGCGGCCCGCTGCCAGGGACGCACATCGTGGCGGCGGCGGTGGGCGGCGATCCACCGGGACACGGTGCGGGCAGTGGCGTCAGGTACGTCGACAGTGGCACGATAGGACAGCACGCGGGGCCTCATTTCCGGGCTTGCTTTTCTTGGTCGAAACACATGCTGCCGGAAGGCTCCGCGTGCACCCACCAACGACACACCCACCTTCCCGCACCACCCCAACGATCCCTAGCCCCTCACCGTCAACCCTGACAAGAAAGGCTCAGTATCTACTCAGCCTCAGGCACAGTGAGATCGCGCTGCTGTTGGACAAGGCAATTCCCTCCCGCCATGCCATAGCCGCTGGCTATGAGGAAGCACTCCGCGCAGGGGGGCTTCGAGCCCGTCCTCCGCTGTGACACCACTCAAGTCGAAGGCGGTGAGCGTCTGACGCACATCAAGGCATTCGCCACACAGTGCATTGCAAAGGGCGTCACCGCCATCGTGGTCCACTCCGACGAGGCCGCCCTGCTGATACTTGAGAGCCTGCTGGACTCCGGGGTATCGGTTCCGGAGGACATCTCTATAGTCGCCTACGACGATGAACTCGCGGCTATTGCCCGCCCCGCGCTATCCGCCGTCGCCCCGCCCAAACAGGCACTTGGCCGCTACGCGATCCGTACTCTGGCCACCCGGCTTACGTCTCCGAATGAGCCATGCACGCATCTGCTTATAGAGCCAACCCTCGTCATCCGTGACTCCACCGGACCCGCGCCTTCGCGCCATTAGCGCCGGTCTCGGTGCCAGCGGGCGGACGCCCACCGGAAACCCGGTGTTGCCGGATTATCGGCGTGAATGTGTGTATAGGATCAAGTTTTCGTTGAGATCGTAGGAAAAACGGCTCTTCGCGTTTGCGGGTGCGGCGGTTCGGGCCCGGGACCGCGATGCGGCGGTCGTGTCCGGGCGTGCGAGGTCGGGGCCGGCGGGCGTCGGCTTGCCGAGAACGTCCTCATCATCCCCCAACCCTCCGAATGTGGAGGTGGAGGGTTGGGGCTCTCCCGGTTTGTGGGTGTGGTTGGGGCCTGGTGAGTGTTGTCGACCTGGTGGGCGTAGGTGCTGCACCCCCAAGCACCCCCGCCGTGGAGCGGAATGTCCAGGACCGGCGCCAACGGTGAGCCGTGAGCGGATACGCCCCCACCCACCCGACGCCACCAGATCGGTCGAAGTAGCGGACGATGGGGAGCGCTGCCCATGCCGGCGCATTGAGTCGGTTCAGACCTCGCCCATAATCTGCGACGGTGACTTCTCAGACAACTCCGCCTCCCACGGATTCCACCCCCAGCAAGCGTCGCGGCCCGAAGCGCCGCGATGTCGTCTTCGGCCTCGCCACTGCCCTCACCCTCACCGGTGTGGGCGTACGCAAGTGGATGCGCACGCCCACACCCGAACCGGATACGACCCCCTTCGCCGATTACTTCACCGGCCGCGCACCCGTAATGAGCGAGCCGACCGTCGACACCGAGCATGTCTCCACCAAGTCCTGGGGCGTACGCACTTTCCTCACGCTGGAGGAGAACACCCCCGTCGAGGACGCCATCGCCCTGATCCAGTCCGCCTACACCGACCTGGCCGCAAATGTCGAGGGACTGGCTCACGCAACCCTTCTCATCGGCTGGAACGGCACCGGGCCGGCGGGCGAAGACCTGTACACGGCCATCGACGTCGACCTCGTGCGCCCGCGCTCGGAGCTCGACTTCCAGTGCGAGCGGCTGCGTGTCGCCGCCGGACTCAACCAGGGCGCGATCAGCGACATCACCATCCCGCTGGAGACCGACGACGCAATCGCGATCAGCCACATCGAAGCGGACTCCCTCCCCGCCGATGCCGTCCTGGCACCGCCCGCGGCCGCCGACGGCACCGCCCTGGCCTACGAGGACCGCCTCGGGATCGGCAGCACGTCGCTGACGATCAGCGCCACCTCCGACGTCGACCTGTCTGGGGTTCCCCTAGACGCGGTGCTCGCCGCTCTTCCCGGCGGCGCCGAGGACCCCTCGCGTGAACCGATCGTGACCCTGGACGCCGTCGGCCCCGGCTACGCCGACGGGCTGCCCACGATCGATATCTACGAGCAGGACCTGAGCCTGGACGAGGCCGAGCTCATCCTGCGCGCATTCGACGGAGCAGAAGGCCAGCATGCCATCAGGCTCCAGGTCGCCTCGCCACCGGACTCCGAGATGCGATTCCTGCTAACAGACGGCACCCTCACCCAAGACCCCTCCTGGCACACGGCGGAGGAGGAGATGGCGGACCTGCTCGGTCGCCTGTGACTCATCCCGCCGG
>NZ_QMIN01000108.1:0-5973 GCF_003287795.1 Actinomyces sp. Z5 | reverse complement strand
CCGGCCCAAGACGCGGTTCGGGCTCGGACTCCGTGTTGGAGTCCGAGCCCGAACGAGCCAGGGATTTGCTTTCAGGGACCGGCGTTCCCTGCCGACAGCCGTAACTCTGCCATTGGCAGCAGCGCGGAACATCGGCTGATCGGGTAGGCAATTCGGGTACCCAATTCAGCCGGTCAATCCGCCTCCTCAGTGCGGCCGTCGGGCCGAGGGGCCTCCGCCTCAGCCCCGTCGGTCGATCGGCGCTCCGCATACCTTCAACCCCGCCCTCGTCCGTCAGGGTTCACGTCCACCCCTGTGCCGGCGCCCGAGGCCGACCCTCCGTCAGCCGCTCCTGGCCCGTTCCCATGAGGTATTCCGCGGCATCCCAGGGTTCGCCTGGTACGCTCATGGCGCCCCGATCGGGGCAGTTCGCAACAGCAGGCCTACAGGTTGACACCGACATGACTGATGTCCCGCCCCCGGAGAACCCGGAACGCGCCCAGGCGACGTCACCGGTCGGCATTCCGCGCATTGGCGTCGCTCCGGTCGCCGACAAGTCCGAACAGACCACCCCCGACACCGCCGCGCCGGCCCTCCGTTCCAAGACGCTGCTGGTCGACGCCCCCGAACGCCGCCTGCGCCGCGCCGAAGACCTGCTCGACCTGGTGTTGGTCGCGCTCGGTCTGGTCTTCATGATCATCCTGGCGGCCTACGCGCACGCCACCACCACTGGAGTCACCCAAGACGTGCAGAACGCGCTCGCCGTCGTACTGCGACGTGTCCTGGTCTTCCCCCTGCAGGCCATTGAGGGTCTGATCACCTTCACCGTGCCGGTGGCCGTGATCATGCACAACCTGCTACGCCGTTCCTGGCACGCCGCGGGCCAGGCCCTGCTGGCCGGAACCGGCGGCTTCGTCCTGGCGTGGTTGAGCCTGCACGCGTTGGACGCATGGGGCCCGGCCATTCTCGCCTCGGGCCTGACCGTCACCGCCTCCGGCACCGCCCGGATCGGCATCTCCACCGTCTTCGCCACCCTCGCGGGCCTGCTCACCGGAGCCGGCGAGCGGCGGTCCTCCTCGGTAATCCGCTATGCCTGGACCGCCGTATGGGTTGTGGTGGGACTGGCTGTCCTGCGCAGCGCCATTACGCTGCCGGGCGCCGTCATCTCCATTCTGCTGGGCCGCCTGCCGGGACTGGCCGTGCGCTATGCCTTCGGCGTCGACGACACCCGCGCCCACGGCGTCGCCCTGGTGCGTGCGCTGCGCCGCGCCGGCATCGACGCCGTCCGCGTGGTACGCATGGACCGCGCCCCGGACGCTCGCGCCTGGATGGTCGAGACCGAGACGCCTCTGGGCTACACCGAGCGCGTCCGCGAGACCCCACTGACCACGCCCACCGCCCTGGACGAGGCCAACCCCGCCCCCGCCGACGACGCTCCCGCCGCGGATGAGGCGCCCACGCCGGCACCCGCCTCCGAGCCGCCGTCCCCGGTCCCGCCGGAGGACACCTCCACCATCACGCCCGCCGACGACGTCGACTTGGCGGCCGTATTGGATGAGGCCTCCTCCGCCGCACTCACCGAGGGGCGCCTGTCCGCTCACCGCCTGTACGCCGTCTGGGACGCTGCGGGCGTGCGCCGCGACGTCACCGTCCTGGACGCCGACCGCCAGGTGGCGGGTTTCCTGACCACCCTCTGGGATCGGGTGCGGGTGAAGGGCCTGTCACCCGAACGGGACCTGTCGGTGCGCTCGGCCGCCGAGCACGCCGCCCTGATGACCCTGGAGGCGGGCCGTGCGGGCGTGCGCACACCCGCTCTGGTGGGCATGGCCGAGGCGGACGAGTCCGTGCTGCTGGTCACCGATCACATCTCCGGCGCCCGCGCCCTGGCCGACCTGGAGGAGGTCGACGACGACGTGCTGGCCGACCTGTGGGACCAGATCAGCCGCGCCCACATGGCCGGGTTGGCGCACCGGGAGATCGACTCGGCCACCGTCGTCGTCGACGACGCCGGTGCCGTGTGGCTGCTCGGCTGGGAATCGGGGGAGACAATCTCCTCGGAACTGTCCCGACGGGTTGATCTGGCCCAATTGCTGGCGCTGACCGCCTCACTGACCGACGTCGACCGCGCCATCGCCGCCGCCTCCGGCTCGCTGAGCACCCAGCAGCTGGCCTCCATCGCCCCCATGCTGCAGCGCGTGGTGCTGCCGGCCGCCACCAGGGAGGCCATGGGACGACGCGGCAAGGTGCTGCAGGAACTGCGCGACGCATTGGTGGACCTGACCCCCACGGCGCATGCGGAGCCGGCCAAGCTGAACCGCTTCTCCCCGCGCACGGTCATCATGGCGATCGTGGGCCTGGTGGCCCTCTGGACGCTGCTGGCCCGCATGAACATCGAGCAGATCACCGACGCCGTGACGGGGGCGAACGTCTGGTGGATCCTCGGGGCCCTGGTGTTCTCGCTGGCCACCTACGTGGGTGCGGGGCTGGCACTGGTGGCGTTCAGCCCGGTGAAGCTGCCGCTGTGGAAGTCCACCGAGGTGCACCTGGCCTCCTCCGTGGTCTCCCTGGTGGCGCCCGCGGGCGTGGGCGGAGCCGCCATCAACCTGCGCTTCCTGGCCCGCAAGGGGGTGCCGACGGCAGTCGGCGTGGCCACCGTGGCCCTGGTGCAGGTGGTCCAATTCGTCGTCACCGTGGTCCTGCTCATCATCGTGGCCGCGACCACCGGCCAGTCCACGAGCCTGACCCTGCCCAGCGGCTGGGTGCT
The DNA here is from genome assembly GCF_003287795.1 of Actinomyces sp. Z5. NCBI lineage: Bacteria > Bacillati > Actinomycetota > Actinomycetes > Actinomycetales > Actinomycetaceae > Actinomyces > Actinomyces sp. Z5. The sequence continues at coordinate 3,230 of NZ_QMIN01000108.1, read as the reverse complement.
GGTGATCGCCGTCAGCCTGGTCGCCATCGTCGCCATCGCCCTGTTCATCCCCAAGTTGCGCACTTGGTTGTGGGAGAAGATCGAGCCGACCTATCGGCAGGTGTGGCCGCGGCTGGTGTGGGTCATGTCCAACCCTGGGCGGCTGGCGCTGGGCGTGGGCGGCACGCTGCTGCTGAGTTTGAGCTACATCCTGTCCTTCGGGGCGAGCCTGTGGGCCTTCGGGCACACCTTGTCCTTCTCGACGCTGGCGATCACCTACCTGGCGGCCAACACGGTCGGCTCGGTGGTCCCCTCCCCCGGTGGCATCGGACCGGTGGAGCTGGCACTGACCGCCGGCCTGGTCACGGCGGGCGTGCCCAGCGGAGTGGCGCTGTCGACGGCGATCGTCTACCGACTGGTCACCTTCTGGATCCCGATCCCCGTCGGCTGGCTGAGCCTGCAGCGCCTGCAGCGGCACGGCGACCTGTAACCGGCGACGAATTGCGGTATCCCCCGATTGGATCCACCCTTCGGGGGATGCCCCCGCACTAAGACGCGACAATGCTTGCGTCAATGGCATGCCGAAGGAGCCCCTGATGACCATAGAGATTCTCACTGCCATAGCCGGCAGCCTCGTCACCGGCGTCATCGCGTTCCTCGTGTCACGCCGTCGCTACCGGAACTTCCTGATGGCCCGAGCCGCGGTAGGCGGCACCATTACGGACGCCGGGTTGCTGAGCACGCTCCGGACGATCATTCAAGCCATCACCGCCGCCGGCGCCAGCGCAGTGTTGGGAGCCTCGCTGCTGATTGTTGCGCGCCGACTCCTGGACCCCCTGCAAGTCGCCAGTACCTGCGGAGTCATAGCCGTGCTGGCCGTCGCGCTCGCGTGGGTCTACGGCCGGTACGCGGTGCTGGCCGAACTGGCCCGCATCCGCCATCTGGAGCTCCCCTACGGCCCGTGGGGGGTACTCCTGGCCAACGGCCACCTCTGACCCAACGCTTCGGTCCGTTCGCCCGGCCGACCGCGGCAGGCTATTGTCGTTGTCCCTACTGCCCGCACATGCGGGCGGTCACCGACCCTCCCCCTGGCCGTTCCTCCCCAAATCCCCGTGTTTCCCCAGGAGCCCATATGCCCACACCCCGCGCTGCCGGCTGGTCCCTTCTGCTCGTGGGCATCGCGTTAAGTGCGCTCGCCGCCTGCACGCACCTGGCCTGGCTGTGGATCATTGCCATCGTGGTTCTGGTGGCCTCCATCGGTACGCTGGCCGTCGCCTTTGTCAGCGACGCCGACGGCCCCGGGGACGGCCGCCGCCGCTGAGCGCATTCGGCTTCCCGGCGCGCCCCAACCTGCTTGCGTCCCACCTGATTCCACGGCAATCTCACTTCTGAATCACTAGCAATACGCACGCTAGCGGCAGCCATCGGAGCCGCCATTCTAATTCCTGATGAATCGCCCCAAGCATTGCTAAAGTGACTGAACGACGGTGGCATGCTGAAGGGAGTACATGACGGTGCGGAGTGACGCCCTCGACTCGCTGACCGCACGCGCACGCGAGGCCCTCCTGCGCCCCGCCGAGCCCTTGCCCAACCGCCGCATCTACGTGATCATCGGGGCGGTCGTCGGGCTTGGGAACCTCGTCGGCAATGTGGCGACGAACCCGAACTCACTGGGGCCGATCGACATCGTCTTCATGCTTGCGGCCCTGGCGCTGATCACCCTCATCCCGCTGCGACCACTGCCCGGCATCATCGCCTACCTCGTGTGCTGGTGCAGCGTGCTGATTCTTCCCGGTCCGTACGCCACCGACATGAGCATCAGCCATCTGGCGTTCCTGTTCTTCCTGGGCAGGTTCCTGCGGCCGGGGCCATCACTCCTGTTGCTCCTCGTGACGGTCCTCACTAATGCGATCCTGTTTATCGGCCCGGGCACCACCAACGACGAAGCGGCAGCCAGTCTAGGGACGCTGTGGTACACCATGCTCATGGGCGCCCTGCTGGTCCCGCTTGGCGTCCTGGTCCGCTTCATCGAGGCCTCGCGTCTGGCCGACGCCCGGCAGGCGGATGCCAACCTGGAGGAGATGCGGCTGGAGATCGCCCGGGAGATGCACGACCTCGTGGCCTACTCCATGTCGCAGACCGCCCTGCGCGCCCAGCGGGCGGCCGCCGACACCTCCTATCCGGAGCGGGCGCGCGACGAATTCGCCGCACTTGAGGCCACCGCCTCCGATGCCCTTCACGAGCTGCGCCTGCTCCTGCGCACCCTGCGCCAGCCGTCCTCTACGGGGGAGCAGCCCATTTCTACGGCCACGGGCCTGGGCAGCGTCGTCACCGATCTGCGCACCGCCGTGGGTGCCGTCAGTGCCGACGTGTCCGCCGCCGGCTTCGAGGTCACCTACCGTCATTTGGGCAACACCGTGCCCTCCCGGATTCAGGCCAGCACCCTGTCCCGAGTGGCTCGGGAGATGGGCGCAAACATCATCCGCCACGCCGACCCCGGCGCTCCGGTCACCATCACGCTTTCGCTGGGCCCGGAGGTGATCCGTCTCGTGTCCACCAACCGCGTACGCGACGCCGGGGCGCACCTGCCCCGCTCGGGCACCGGTATCCTGGGCATGCGCGAGCGACTCGCCGCCATCGGCGGAACGCTGACCACCCTGTCCGATGACGGCTCCTGGATGGTCACCGCGACCGTTCCGGTCGCCGGACACCGCAGCGGTATTCTCCTGCCCCCGGAGGAGCAACCATGATTCACGTCGGTATCGTCGACGACGACGCACTCGTGCGTCGCACGCTCACTGACCTGCTCACCAACGAGAGCATTGACGACATACAGGTGGACTGGGCCGCCCGCGACGGACAGGAGGCCCTCGACATCCTGCGCTCAGACAGGCCGGACGCCGACGTGCAGGTGCTGCTGCTGGACGTGCAGATGCCGCGCCTGGACGGCATCGCCCTGGCCAAGGTGCTGCAGCGTGAGCGCCCCGAGATCGCCACCCTCGTGCTCACCACCTTCGTGGCCGACTCGGTGGTCGATCGGGCCCTCGCCGCCGGGGTGCGTGGATTCATCGCCAAGGAAGATCCCGTGGAGACGCTGGCCGCCACCATCCGGCATGTTGCCGCCGGCAACATGGTGCTCTCACCCACCTCCTCCGCCATTGTCACCGGCATGCCCACGCGGGAGATCGCCGCCCCGCCGCCGCCCAAGCCATCACCACAGAACACACAGAGCACCGCGCAGGCGCTGCCCC
>NZ_QMIN01000107.1:0-1830 GCF_003287795.1 Actinomyces sp. Z5 | reverse complement strand
ACAAAGAAACCAACAAAAAACCAACAAAACAAACAAACACGACACACTATCGAGATCCCAAACAACACACCCACGAAGGTTTCGGAAAGCCGTCCGGCTCACCTCTTCCCTCAAGGCCTGGAGTAGATTAGCCGGACCGTCTGACGCTCGTCAAGCCCGAAATCGGTGATCCCGGTCTCTTTCGAGTCCATCGCCGACATCGATGATGCCGCAGCCCGACTATCTATTTCTCCATGCCACCGCACTCGCCCGCAGGCCCGCGCGGCAGCGAGGAGTAATTTAGGCATATCGGCCGGGATGACGTCAAACAGATTGGAAGTGACGTCCGGCACTCAGGTGCCACCACCGCTCCGCGGCCACAGTTAGGGTAGCCACATGGCTCCTCGCTCCTCCGGCGGCGACCGCGAACGCTACGCGGTGGACTACGACTGGCTGTGGAACCGGCGCGATCCGACAGCGGCGGCGATTCTGAGGGTGTCCGTCTCCCACCCCACGCCACAGTTGGCTGCACATGCCCTGGAGCGATTTCTCGCGACACTCCCCACCGATGCCAAGGGCGTGCAGGGGCATGAAGGCTGGGCCGTGTTCCCGGTCGCCGGCGATCCGTCTGCCACGGTCAGCTCCATCGACATCGTGTCCGGGGGCGAGGACGTCTCCGATGGAATTCAAGCCGGTGCGGACGCCGTCTTCAACGCCTTGGCACAAGTCGACGGCATCGGCTTGGCCTGGCACCAGCTTGCGGCCGATGCCGTTCCCGGCACCCCCGCCGCCGCCCACACGTGCTCATCAGCGTCCCAGCAGGAACTCCCACTCACGCCGGATGAGCCCGTCCTCGATGACGAACACGTCTAGGGATCGCTCACCGTCATCATTGACCAACATCGTCGCAATCAGTCGCCGTTCACGATCACTCATCGCCTCAACACAACGGAACGTGGTGGCGGAGTTCGCGTAAGCGGACTTGATTGCATGCAGGTACCGCTCTTTCCCAACGATCTTGCGCTCACGGCTGCCGTCGATCAGAGTCCACTCGACTTGGGGGTGTAGGAACGTGGCATACGCACGCCAATCCCTCGCGTTCTCCGCAACGAAGAAGCGCGCCACGATCGACTCCAGCTCGCGGTCCGACAGCGCCTCCACGCTGTGATCCTATAAGCAGGCGTACTGGAGCACCTTGCCCGGTATGCGACACCCGGATAGTCTTTGGCGCCCCGGCAGCGAGGCGTTCAGACTCGACCAGTGCCAAGGCAGTGCTAAGGCATTGACCAGCCGGGCAGGTCCAGGAGCTTACGTGGACACTCGTACAGTCCTCGAAATCATCGGATGGATCGGATCCGGTCTCGTCGTCATCTCGCTCGTGGTAGCTAATCAGCGCACCTTCCGCGGCCTCAACCTCACCGGCTCACTCATAGCCACCGCGTACAACGTGGTCCTTGGGGTTTGGCCCGCCGTGGGCATGAACGCCACCATCGCACTCATCGATCTGTACTGGCTGCTGCGGCTGCGCGGCACCGCTCCGCTGACGGCCGATTCCGCGCCGGCTACGCACCGCGATGAACGCCCCTCAGTGGAGGATGTGCTGTCGGAGGATTGACCGCACGGACGACGTCGACGCGGTCAGAAGCAAGCCAAGCAAGGCGGCGGAAATGAGTGGCAAGCGCAAAACGCTGCCGACGCACCAACCACAGCCCGGCCCCTGCCGCAGCGCGAGCAGCATCAGCGATGGGGCCGGGCGGTCGGCGCATACCGCAGCGTTGAGTTATCGGCGTGAACGTGTTGCTAAAGATCGGGATTTTGGTTGCTGTGGTGCGGGGAAGTCGGGGTGATTAT
>NZ_QMIN01000012.1:0-28455 GCF_003287795.1 Actinomyces sp. Z5 | reverse complement strand
GCCGTCTCCTGCGAGTGCAGGAGGCGGCCCGCCGTCGTGTGTCAGCTATCCATGCGTGTGGGAGGCCAGTCTGACCGTGTTACGGTCACGTGTTGGTCGAGCGGTTGCCTTGCAGCTGCCAGAAGTGAATGCCCAGGAACACAATGAGGGCGCTGAGCATACCGAGCCCATCGAAGTCGAACACCTGTAGGTGTCGCAGGGCGATGGTGGCGACGGCGATCAGGCCGAACAGAACGAAGCCGTCCCAGTGTCGCTCTCCCGAACGCCATCCCGCTACGGCGGGCAGCGCCAGGGCGAACAGGATCCAAAGCAGAATGCTCATTGATGATTCCTAAGAAACGTTGTCCGTGGTGGCACCTTGGACCAGGTCCTCTGGGGTGGGGGTGCTTCGGCGGCGATCGCAGGTGATGCGGCTGCGAGTGCCGGGAGGCAGGCGGTCAGGCCGCCGAGCATGCGTCTGTGCATGATGGCGCTCCTTCGAAATCAGGTGTGACCAATATCTCTGTGATCGCGGGAGGAGTCAAGAGAAAAGAGGTGCGTTGAATGAGCTGCGTTTTAGAGATACATGTGTTCACCCTGGGTGCAGGCCGACGCGACGACGGCGGGCCGTCTCCTGCGAGTGCAGGAGGCGGCCCGCCGTCATCGGGCGCGCTGCTCAGGCGGGCGGGGCCTGGTAGCTGAAGCGACCGGAGTTGGCGGTCTCGGCGTCGTCGTAGGAGACGGCCGACTGGTCCAGGGCCTGACTGATCGCGTCCAGGCTCGCCTGCACCTGCAGTGCGGTGACGTGCCAGTCGGCGGCGCAGGCGGCCATGGAGTCGGAGGCGCCACCCGTCCAGGAGGACTGGAGCAGCGAGATGTCGCCCTGCATTCCGTCCACCTCGGTCTGGATGGTGGAGATGCGAGTGCGGGCGCGCACGGCGGTGTCGGTGACGGCTTGGGTGTCGACGGCGAAGACGGGCATGGCGGGAGCCTTTCGGTGAGACGGTCCGGAGCCCCTGTGGCCCGGACATGTGGGCGGCGCCGCAGCCGCGGCGCTTGAAATCACCGTAGGGATTGAGTTGAGGCGCCCGCATCCACCGCCGTCGATCTCTGTGGATTCACCCTGCACGAACCGCGCCTGTGGACTTTGGTGACCTCGCCGACGCGAACGTCCGGCAACGGCATAAACGTCCTGCGGGTGCGGGCCGGCCCGGCGCGAAACGTTGAAACGACGCCGCTCGTGATTCGTTGTCAGCGGGCGTGGAGGGCGTTCGTGCCGATCCTGGACAGTTTGCCGCCTCAGTCGGCGGAGGAACCGAGGATCGGCTCGGTGATGGCGGCGAACTCGCCCGTGCGCGCCTCCCGCAGCGCCTTGGCCTCTTCGCACTTGGCGCGCAGCTTCTCGGCCAGCTTGGCGCGCTCCGCCTCCGCCGCGCTGGCACGGTCGGTCGGGCCCTCCTCGCCCGGACGCGGCTTGGACAACAGCTGGTCGAGCTCATCCGCGCACGACTCCAGGGATGTCGTGTGCAACTCATCCGGGTCCCGGGGCGCACGTCGATGCGCGCGGGCCGCCTCCGGCGGTGTGGACGCGGAGGCGGCCGTGGCGCGCGCGGGCGCGACGGGCCGGACTTCCGAGGGAACGACGTCGGCGTCGGCGGCCGCCTCCAAACCACCCAGTTGCACGGACCGGTCCTGCGTATCTGAGCTGCTTGCCTCCGGCTGGAGTGGCGTCGCTGCAACCGCATCGGGCTGCTCATGCGCGTTGGCCCCGGATCCTGCGGTCGACGCGGTGGGGCGGGGCTGCTGCGCGGACGGCGGCAGCTGCGTCAGCTTGTTCTCCAGGTGACGCTTCTCCGCCTCCAGGTTCTCCCGTGCGGGCAGCTCCCAACGGGCGCCCAGCGGGGAGGAGAACAGCGTCTCGCGGTCCAGCAGCCGGGTGATGATCGCCAGGCGTGCGCGCAGGAAGTCCTCCAGGGGGATGTGGGCGTACTCCTCGCGCACCGCTGCCCGGTAGCTCTTGTACTGCTGGGGCTCTACGGCCAACGCCCCCAGGTCCGCGTCGGAGAGGGCTTGGGCGTCAATGTCGTTCTTGGCGAGGTTGTGGCGCTTGAGGTTCAGGATGAGCGCACACACGCGGTCCACGGTCTGGTCGGGCACGCCGAGCGCCTGCAGGCTCTTGGCGGCGTAGGCGGCGGAGGCCACCTCATCCTCGCCGCCATTGCGCCGATAGGTCGACTCCTGTGCGGTACAGAACACGCACCCGTGGTACCAGGCGGCCAGCCGCATGACGTCGGGGTTGTGGGACTCGTCGGCCAACTCGTCGACGCGCGCCAGCATGTTGATGACGTGCTTGAGGTTATGGAAGTGCCGGTCGGGGCTCGTCCACAGGGAGACGAGCTCTTCCCCGGTGGTGCGGATCTGCTCGACCGGCGCGGTAGCGCCGACCGCCTTCGCACTGCGTACGAACGCGGGGAGCAACCACTGGGGCGAGTCGATCACGTCCATTTGGCTCATGAGAAAGCCTCCAAGATGAGATGAAACGCAGCCATGGTAGGACTACCGGCGGCGAACTTGAAGCCCACGGGGTGTTCTACCCGCCACCTTTTGCGCGCGTACCCCGTTCGTCGTCGCGCCGACCGATCTCGGCACGTAAGTACTACCGATCTCGGCGGGGTTACTGCGGGGTGTTGGGGGTGCTCTCCTCTGGCGCGGTAACCAGGGCGGGCAGCTCGATATGGACGGTGGCGCCGCCGCCGGGCGTCTGGTCCATGCGCACCGTGCCGCCGTGGCGGGCGATGATGGCCGAGACGATCGACAGCCCCAGCCCGGAGCCGCCGGTCTCCCGGTTGCGGGAGGTGTCGGCCCGGTAGAAGCGCTGGAAGACCTTCTCCGCGTCCGCCTCCGCCACGCCCGGCCCGTGGTCGCGCACCTCGACGACGACGGTCGGCCCCTGCGGCGCCCGCGTGCCATCGGCGGGCTGCCGCCTCGCGGTGGGGCGGTCGGCGGGCCGGCCCACCCCGGGGGCGGGCGGCCGGTTCACCGTGCCGACGGCGATCTCGACCGGGGAGCCGTCGGGGGTGTGGCGGGTGACGTTGCCCAGAAGATTGGTCAGCACCTGGGACAGGCGGTCCCGGTCGCCCAGGACCATCGTTGGGGGCGCCTCGCCGTCGGCATCGTCAAGCGGGAGGAGCGCGCAGTCGCGGTCGGGGGCCAGCACCAACATGTCCGTCAGCGCCCCCGCCGCAATCCGGGTTATGTCTACCGGCTCCATCGCCATCTCCCGGCCCTCGTCCATGCGGGCCAGCTGCAGCAGGTCGTCCACCAGCCGTCCCATGCGGGAGGCCTCGGACTCGATCCGCCCCATGACCTCGCCGGTGCGCTCGGGCGGCACGCCACCCATGCGGTACAGCTCCCCGTAGCCGCGAATCGCCGCCAGGGGCGTGCGCAGTTCGTGGGAGGCGTCGGAGACGAAGCGGGTCATGCGCTCCTGGGCCACGACCTGCACGTCGAAGGCCTGCTCATTCTGCTGCAACATCGTGTTCAGGGCGCGTTGCAGGGAGCCGACCTCCGTCGTCGGCGGCTCGGTGACGGGGACGCGGGCGGACAGGTCCCCGCCGGCGATCTGCCCGGCCACACCCTCGATCTGGCGCAGGGTGCGGAAGGAGCGCCGCACCAGGTACGCGGCGGCCATGGCGCCGAGCAGAATCACGGACACGTCGGTGAGTGCAACCACCAGGCGTGTCTGCTCGACCGTCTCCATCACATCGCTGAGCGGCAGGGCGATGGCGACCACGCCGATGTGCTCTCCGGTGTTGCGATCGTCGATCGGCAGGACGATGACCCGCCACTGGTGGTGCAGTTGGTCGGAGTCGACCGTGAACAGCTTTGGATCGGAGGCCTGTGCGACGGCCTGATCCAGCGACAGGGTGCCGATGATAGGCATGCCGTACTTGGCGGCGGTGTCGGAGGAGATCATCTGACCGTTCTCGCCGTCGAGATACTGGGCCTCCAGGTAGTAGGTGGAGGGCATGGAGGAGTTGCTGCTTGAGCTACTGGAACGGCTGGTGCTGAGGGCGGTCAGCCCCTGGGTGCCGATGGCCTGGGCGGTGGCTCTCAACTGATCGTCCACCTGGCCGTTCAAGTGGCCTTGTAGTAACTGGGTTACCAACAGTGACAAGGTCATCAGTCCAACGGTCAGCAGGCCGGTGGTGATCAGGGCCAGGCGGCTGCGCAGCGGTTGAGCGCGCCACGCCCGCTTGAAGTCGGTCAGCAGGTGCCAGCGCCCGCGGCGGACCGGCCGGTACTGGCGACCTGTGGGTGGGCGGCGCACCGTGTCCATCACGGTGGCGCGCACGCTCAACCCGCCTTGGGTTCGCGCAGCATGTAGCCGACGCCGCGGCGCGTCTGGATCAGCGGGGCGACCGGCTTGCCGTCGGCGCCGGAGATCTGGTCCACCTTGCGGCGCAGGTAGGAGATGTAGGACTCCACGATGGCGGCGTCACCGTTCCAGTCGTACTCCCACACGTGGTCCAGGATCTGAGACTTGGACACTACGCGGCCGGCGTTGAGCATCAGGTAGCGCAGCAGCTTGAACTCGGTGGGGGACAGGTCCACCTCGACGCCGGCGCGGTGCACCTCGTGGGCGTCCTCGTCCAGGGTCAGGTCGGCTACACGCACCATGCCGTCGTCCTCACCCTCCAGGGCGCGGGTGCGGCGCAGGATCGCGCGAATACGGGCCACGACCTCTTCCAGGCCGAAGGGCTTGGTGACGTAGTCGTCGCCGCCGACGGTCAGGCCCTGCACCTTGTCCGCCATGTCGTCGCGGGCGGTCAGGAACAGGATCGGGATGGTTACGTCGCGCTCGCGCAGGCGCCGGGCGACAGTGAACCCATCCATGTCGGGCAGCATGACGTCCAGCACGATCAGGTCGGGGTCGGCCTCTTCGGCGCCGCGCAGGGCGCCGTTGCCGTCCGCCGCCGTAAGCACCTCGAAGCCGGCGAAGCGCAGCGATGAGGCGAGCAGGTCGCGGATGTTCGGCTCGTCGTCCACCACGAGGAGGCGGGCCTCGTGAGACGTCTGCTGAGAATCGTGGGTGCGGTCCATGCCGCCACTGTGCACGGTGACTCTGGGAGTCTCCTGGACGCGTGGTGGGAGTGTGGAATGTGTTTCCATGGTGCTTCCCCGACCGGCCGTCTTCGCCGCGGTCGGGCGAAGTTGCGTGCCGAGGTCGGTTGTTGTGGCGGCGGGACCGCTCCTCGAGAGGTGCGGCTCCGCCGCCCACAGCGTCAGATGAACTTGAGCGGGTCGAACTCGGTCAGCGGGATGATGCGGACGCGCGGCAGCGCAATGGTGAAGGCGTCGACGTCCGTTTCCAGGTCGTAGACGGTCAGGCCGCGCGACTCCAGCGACGCGAGCTGAGTGTTGAGGAACTCCCGGAAGCACAGCACGTCGACCTGGGCGCCGGCGTCGAGCAGACGCTCCACCTGGGGGACGTAGTCGCCGTCGTGCGAGCCCAGCAGCACATGTACGGACTCGCCGGACTCGACGCGCTCGGCCAGCGCCTCCAAGGTGCGCTGAATACCGATGTCGACGACCTTCTCCTCCTGGGAGCCGGAGCCCGCCAGCGGGATCGGCCGGTAGTCCATCGCCAGCAGCGCCTGAACGAAGCCCATGGGCATGTGTCCGGAGGTGGCGTTGAGGAAGAACAGGGCGCGGGTCTCGTCTTCGCCGACGTCGCCGTCGGAGTCGTCGGCAAGATCGTCGCAGAACGACAGAACGCGGTCCCAGCGCGGGCGCTCATCGGGCTCGGGGCGACGCCCCAGCACGCTCATGCCGAGAGTGGCGTCGATGTTCTCCCCATCGACGAGGAGATACGTGGGTGTGGTCATGGCGTCATGCTAACCGTCCGCGCCCGTGCACTCGCCGGACGGGTCGCGTGGCAGGTCGCAGACGGGCAGCGGTCATGCGCCGAGGATGTCCTCCACGCGGCTGATTGTCACCAGCGGGGACAAACGCCGGATCCGGTCCCGCGCTCCGCCCTGGCGCCCGCGTGATTTCAACGTTTTGCGAGGTGTGCTCCAGCGCCTAGGGGGCGTTTGTCCCGGATTCGGACAATGTGCTTCAGGAACTGCCGGCAAGACGGCTTCGAGCCGCCAGGAGTTCTTGGATTTCCGTTCCTACTCGGCCGGCTTGGACGTCTTGGCGGGTGAAACGGGCGACCCGGTAGCCCTGTCGGGTCAGTTCGCGATCGCGTCGGCGATCCAGGCCGAATTGGAACTCGTCTTCGTGGTAGCTGTAGCCGTCGAGCTCGAGGACCAGCCAGCCGTCGACAAGCAGGTCTACTTCTCCAACGCGATGGATGTCTACCCCGTCTTCGAAGGAAATGCCGGCTTGGTGTAGCTGCAACCGTGCGAGCGTTTCTAGTGGCGAGCGTGCACGCGAGCTGGCCAGGCCGAGGCGTTGCCGAGCCTGTCGGGAGCCGGGGCCCCGCAGCAGCTCTGCGATGGCTTCTACCGACGTGTGGCCCTGATGGAGGGCGGCGTCGCAGGCCATCAGCGGCCCCTCCGGGGTGGGATCGCAGCGCAGGTAGCGCGCGAGCATTTCCGGAATTGACGCCACCGGGTAATCGGTAGGCAAGGGCGGCTCCAAAGACCGCTCTACATGCAGAATCTCATTGCCTATCGGGGCCGCTGACCCGCCATGAGGTACTGCCAGGTGGACCGTCATATATCGCCGCGGATGCGGGTAACCGTAGTACTGCGCCGCGTGCTGACAGGTGATGACTCCACGGTGTATTCGAGCAAGGACCAGGCTGCGGTCGGCACCCGGCACGCTCACGACTCCGTGCGGATGGGCAATGAGCGTGCCGGCAGCGATGAGCCGCTCGACCTGGCGGTACTCGGTACGGTCCAGGCCGAGGTCACGTAGGCGCACCGCGCCGTAGCAGCCGCGTACCCGTGCCAGGATGTCGTCTTCGCGCCGTTTCATGCCTCGATGCTCTCCACATGCGGGTGAGCAATCCAGCGACGTTGTTGAGCGCTGTGGATTCACCCTGCATGAACGCCACCTGTGGACCGCGGCGCTGCAGGCTGAGGCTGATTGTCACCAGCGGGGACAAACGCCGGATCCGGTCCCGCGCTCCGCCCTGGCGCCCGCGTGATTTCAACGTTTTGCGAGGTGTGCTCCAGCGCCTAGGGGGCGTTTGTCCCGGATTCGGACAATGCTCGCGGCCGAGGGCTTTGCAGACGGCGGACCGGGGTCATAGAGGGGCAGAGATTAGGTGATCATAAGTGCATGATGAAGACGCAGCCCGCCGACCGCCCCCGCGGTGCCGATGGTGCCGCCGACCCAGCGGCGGCCGCTGCCTCCAAGCCCAGGCTCGGCACCCGCGCTGGCACCCTCGCGAATGCGGCGGCCGCCGTGCTGACCGCAGTCGGCTCCCTGGCCGAGGCGTGGGCGCTGATTGCCGCGGCCCGCGCCGTCGCCTCCGTGGCGAGTGCGGCCCCCGCACTGGCCACACTCGCCGGCGCAACCGCCACGCCCGGTGCCGCGGCCCACCACCTCATCGTCGCCGCCACGGCCGCCCTCGTCTCCGCCGTGTGCGCGGCAGCCGTCCACTATCTCGCCCAGGCCAGTGCCGCCACCCAGGAGGGGGCGCTGCACCGCCAGGTGCTCGCCCACCTGTTCGATCTCGGCCCCGCGCACGCGTCGGCCCGCACCGGCGCCACCGTCACCCTGCTTACCGACGGGGCCGAGCGGGTGGCCGCCTACCGGCAAACCTTCCTCGTGCCCACGATCGCCGCCATCGCCTCCCCGCTGCTGGTGCTGGCGCTGCTCGGGGCAACGGTCGACCCGCTCAGCGCACTAGTGCTGGCGACCGCCTTCGTGGTGGTACCCGCGTTCATCGTCTTCCTGCATCGGCGACTGCGCCGCTCCTCGGCCGACTCGCGCGCGCAGCGGATGCGGCTGAGCGCCGAATACCTCGACTCCATCCAGGGCCTGACCACACTGGTGCTCGCCCGCGCCGCCAACCGCCGCGCCGCCGACCTGGAGGCCTTCGGCGAGGCCAACCGCCGCGCGGTGATGCGGTTGCTGGCCGGCAACCAGCTGGTCATCCTGGTCACCGACGGCCTGTTCTCCCTGTTCCTGGTAACCGCCTCCACCGCACTCGCCCTGACCCGCCTGGGTTCCGGGGCGATCGGGCTCGACGGCGCCCTCGCGCTGGTGCTGGTCTCCTGCATCCTGTTGCAGCCACTGGACCGGGTCGGCAGCTTCTTCTACGTGGGGATGGGCGGCATGGCCAACCAGCGGGCCCTGCGCCGCGTCCTTGCCCGCCGCCGCCCCGACGGCGCAGCGCCACAGCCGGACCCCGACGGGCCCGCAGCCCCGGGCGCGGCTGCGCACACCGCCGCGCCCATGGTCTCGCTGCGCGGCGTCACCGCCGTCCGGGAGCCACGCCCCGCCGACGCCGGCGGGCACCCCGGGGGCCACCCCGGCGCCTCAGCAACCCGTGGGCATCCGGGAGGACACCCCGGACCCGCCGCCCACCCGCGGCCCAAGCCGCCCGCCCCGGTCATCGTGCTGGCCGACGTAAACCTGGAGGTTGCCCCCGGCGAGCATGTGGCCGTCGTCGGCCCCTCCGGCGCCGGCAAGTCCACCCTCATGGCCCTCATCCGCGGGGACCTGCTGCCCGCCGCCGGGACCGTGCACGTGGACGGCATCGCCTCCACCGCCGCCACCCAGGACGACATCCGGGCCACCAGCGCCGTGGTCGACCAGACCACCTGGCTGTTCACCGGCACCATCGCCGACAATCTCCGCCTGGCCGGCCCCGGCGCCACCGAGGCGCGCATGTGGCAGGCGCTGCAGGCCGCCAACCTGGCCGACGAGGTCCGCGCCCTGCCCGACGGCCTGAACACGGACGTCGGCGAGCGCGGCTCCCGGCTCTCCGGCGGCCAGGCCCAGCGCCTGTCCCTGGCGCGCGCCTTCCTCGCCGACCGGCCCCTGCTGCTGCTCGACGAGCCGACCAGCCAGGTCGACCTGGCCAGCGAGGCCGCGATTATCGACGCCATCGAGCGCCTGTCGGTCGGCCGCACCGTCATCACCGTCTCCCACCGCGCCGGGGCAACCACCGCCGCCGACCGGGTGGTCACCGTTGCGGAGGGCACCCTGCGATGAGCACGCCAACCCCGCCCCGCCCCAACGCCACGGCCCCTGCCCCCGGCGACGCCGCCCGCCCCTCCCGCCGCGCGCTGGTCGGCTGGCTGCTCACGGTCACTCGGCCGGCCCTGCCGCCACTGCTGGCCTCCACCGTCTGCCGGGTGGCCGGCCAACTGCTCGGCGTGGCCATGTTCGCCCTGGCCGCCCACGCCGTGGTCGAGGCCGCCCAGGCCCTGGCCGCAGGCGGCCCCGCTCCCTCGGTTTGGCCGGTGCTGAGCGCCATGGTGGTCATGTCCCTGGCCAAGGCCGCATTGCGCTACGGCGAGCAGTTCCTCGGTCACACGGTCGCCTTCAGCTCCCTGGAGCTGCTGCGCGCCGAACTGTTCCGGGCCCTGGCCCGCCGCGCCCCGCGGGTGCTCACCACCGCCCACTCCGGCGACCTGCTGGCCCGCTCCACCAAGGACGTCGACCGCATCGAGGTGTTCTTCGCCCACACCTTCGCCCCCGCCGTCAGCGCCCTGCTGGTGCCGCTGACCGTGGTGGTCACCATCGGGATCGGCACCACCTGGCCGGTCGCCGGCGCAGCCGCCCTCACCCTGGTGGCGGCCATCGCGGTGGTTCCGGTCCTCGGGCAGCGCCTGGCTGCGGCCGGATCCCGACGCGCCGTCGCCGCCCGGGCGGCGCTGACCCAGCATGTCACCGACTCCGTGCAGGGGCTGGCGGAGGTGGTCGGTTACGGCCGCGCCGCCGAGCGCCTGGAGCGCACCCGCGCCCTCGACGACGCCGTGGTGGCCGCATCCCGCCCCGCGACGGCGGCCGGGGCCTTGCGCCGCGGTGGGGTACAGCTGTTGGTGCTGGCGGGACCCATCGCCGTCGTCGCGGCCGGTGCCGGGCCGGTCGCCGCCGGGGTCGTCTCACCCGCCGCGCTGGCGGCTGCGGCGGCGGCCGTGCTGCGCCTGGGGGAGACGGTGCGCGGCGCGGAGGAGCTGGCCGGCTCCCTGCCCACTGCGCTCGCGGCCGCCGAGCGCGTGCACCAGGTGGCCACCGCCCCGGTCGAACTGCCCGACGGTGCCGCTGTGCTGCCGCCCGGCCCCCTCGGCATCGCCTGGGAGGACGTCGACTACACCTACCCGGGGGCCTCGCGCCCGTCCCTGCGCGGGGTGAGCGTGCGCGCGGCGGCCGAACAGTGGACCTGCCTGGTGGGGGTATCCGGCTCGGGTAAGACGACGCTCGCGCGGCTGGCGCTGCGCTTCGACGACCCCGATCGCGGGCGGGTGCGCGTGGGCGGCGTCGACCTGCGCGAGGCGGCGGCCGACGGCCTGCGTGGCCGGGTGGCGCTGGTGAGCCAGGAGGCGCACCTGTTTCGCATGAGCGTGGCCGACAACGTGCGCCTGGCCCGTCCCGGGGCCACCCGCGAGCAGGTCGAGGCGGCCTGCCGGGTCGCTGCGCTGCATGAGGAGGTGGCGGCCATGCCCGCCGGCTACGACACCCTGCTCGGCGAGCGCGGCGCCTCCGTCTCCGGCGGGCAGCGCCAGCGGCTCGCCTTGGCGCGCGCCCTGCTGGCCGAGCCGGACGTGCTGGTGTTGGACGAGTTCACCAGTCACCTCGACCCCGCCGTCGACGCGCGCGTGCGTGATGGCGTGCACGACTGGGCGGCGCGGCGCGGGGCCACGGTCGTGGAGATCACCCACCGGCTGCACCGCATCGAGCAGGCCGATCACGTCGTCGTGCTCGACGGCGGCCGCGTGGTGCAGTCCGGCGCCCCGCGGGAGCTGCTGGCGGAGGCCGACGGTCCGCTGGCGCGGCTGCGCGCCCGTCAGGGCTGAGGGGTCGGGCCGTCAGACGTCCTCGACGTCGGCATAGGACAGCGGGTCCTCGATCGGCTCCAGGTGGGCGGAGACCCGCAGGCTGGGGTCGGCGGAGACCAACTCATCGATCAGCGCCTCGGTGTAGTCGTGGCCCTGCTTGACCGTCCAGGCGCCCGGAACCAGCACGTGCAGGTGGGCGAAGCGGCGGCTGCCCGCCTCGCGGACGCGCACCGCGTGGAAGTCCACCACTCCGGTGCGGCGCCGCTCGTCCAGGATGGCGTTGATCCGCTCCAGCGCCTCCCGGTCCGGGGCCACATCCATGAGTCCGGCCACCGAGTCGCGGATCAGCTGGAATCCGGTCCACATGATGTTCAGGCCCGCTCCCAGTGCGACGACGGCGTCGAGCACCGGCGAATGGAAGATGGCCACCAGGCCCACCCCCAGCAGTACGGCCGCGGAGGTGATCACGTCGGTCAGCAGGTGCTTGGCGTCGGCGACGAGTGTGGCCGAGTGCTCGGCGCGGCCCTTGCGCAGCAGCACCCAGGCAACCAGCGCATTGATGAGGGAGGCGCCGACCGAGATCACCAGGCCCAGGCTCAGCCGCTCCGGCATGACCGGGGCGATGATCCGCTCCACCGCGGAGAAGATGATGAAGGCGGCGGCCACGAAGATCATGGCGCCTTCGCACACGGAGGAGAAGTACTCCGCCTTGGAGTGGCCGAACTGGTGGTCGTCGTCGGCGGGGCGGATGGCGATCTTCAGCACGACCACCGCCACCAGGGCGGCTACCAGGTTCACCAGGGACTCGGCGGCGTCGGATAGCAGCCCGACCGAGCCGGTCAGCCAGGCGGCCGCCGCCTTGAGCGTGATGGTGGCCAGGGCCGCGCCGACGGAGAGCCAGGCGTAGCCGGACAGATCCTTAGGCGGGGCGTAGCGCGGAGATGACACTCCCCGAGTATGGCCGCAGCGGGCGCCCCCGCGGAAGTCGCGTCCGCGTCGCGCACGTGGTTGCGACGCCGAGTCGGCGCGGTCAGTCGGCCTGGTTGACGGGGCGGACCTCTGCGTCGTCGACGGTCACCGAGGGGGCCGGGGAGGGCTGCGCGGCGGGCGCGCCGAACAGGCGCTCCTTGACGGCGTCGGCAACCTTGTCGGTGACGGCCTCGCCCTGCTCGCGCACGAAGCTGGAGGCGCGGTTGGAGGCGGCGCTGAGCTTGTCCCGCACGAAGGGCTGATCGGCCAGCTTGGTGGCCGACGCCTTGATCCGCTCGTACTGGGCGCGGCCTGCGCGCGTCCCGAGGACGTAGCCGGCGCCGAGGCCGACGATGAAGGGGAGCTTGCTAGCCATGGATTCCTCCTGCACGGGTGCCGTCCGGTGCGGTCCCTGCACACAACCCTACCGGCTCCACCCTGGAGTTCGGCTGGGCGAAGGCCCCATGAAGGTCTGACGAGAACTCATTAGGTAAATCTACCTTTGCTATACAGGCGCATTGATCGACCTTATCTTCAGAGCATGGGTGTGCCGCAGCTCTCGTGTCCCTTCCGTTCGGAGCGTCTGTCCGCTTCGGCCGGGCCACGCGTGCCGTCGGCTGATAACCCCGCTCCTCCGGAGCCGGAGGCCTGCCCAACGGCGTTGTGGCTCACCGCGCGGCCGCGCCGCTACCAGCCCGCCACAGCCGCCTACGCGGACACCGGCGGGGCCTCCGCCCTGGCGTCGCGGCTCAACTGGTTGCGGGCCGGGGTGCTCGGCGCCAACGACGGCATTGTCAGCGTGGCCGGCCTGGTCATCGGTGTCGCCGCCGCCACCCCCACCGACACCGGCGCCATCATGGCCGCCGGGGTGGCCGGAGTGCTGGCCGGGGCCGTCTCCATGGCCGCCGGCGAGTACGTGTCCGTGTCCACCCAGTCGGATACCGAGCGCGCCTACGTGGCCCGTGAGCGCGCCGAGCTGGACGCCGACCCGGCCGCCGGCGTCGACTCGTTGGCCGCCCACTATCGCGCCAAGGGCCTGACGGATGAGACCGCGCGCCGGGTCGCCCGCGAGCTGACGGTGCACGACGCCGTCGGCGCCCACCTGGAGGCCGAGTTCGGGCTGCGCGAGGACGACTACACCAACCCCTGGCATGCCGCCATCTCCAGCGCGGTGGCGTTCACGGTCGGCTCCATGCTGCCGATGCTGGCCATTCTGCTGCTGCCCGTGAGCGTGAAGATCCCGCTGACCTTCGTGTCCGTGCTGGCCGGGCTGGCGCTGACCGGCGCGGTGTCGGCCAAACTCGGTGACGCCCCGGTGCGACCCGCGGTGTTGCGCAATGTATTCGGCGGTGCGCTGGCCATGACCGTCACTTGGGGCATCGGCCACCTCATCGGCGTCGCCGTCTAGCGCATCTGCGTCAAGTACACGCGTTTGCTTCAGATACACGAGTTTTAGAGGATTGCACGCGCCCCGCACCTGCAAAGCTCCAAAACTCGTGTGTCCGGCGGGAACTCGTGTCGATGGCGAGGTTCAGCGCCGAGGCTGTACGGCGAGGGCCTCGGGGCGCAGGGCGCGCGCCAGTTCGAAGCCGTCGGCCCCCGCCGCCACCGGCACGCCGGATTCGGCCAGCGCCCGAACCTCCGGCGCCAGCCCCACCGGGTGGGTCAGCTGCGTGCCCGCGAGCACCTGCTCGGTCGGGGTGAGGCGCCGGATCGCCACCGCCGCCACCCGGTCGGAGTGCTCGCGTGCGACCTCCCCGTAGATCAGTGGGTCGTGCTGGCCGTCGTCTCCGACCAGCAGCCACTTCACCTCCGGCAGGTCGATCATGAGCCGACGCAGACCCGTGCGCTTGTGCTCGATGCCGCTGCGGAACAGGCCGGTGTTCGTGGGTCCCCAGTCGGTCATCAGCATGGGCCCCTGCGGGAAGCCGTTGCGTTCGAAGAAGGCGCGGTAGGTCGGCACCACGTTCCAGGCCCCGGTGGACAGGTAGATCACCGGCGTTCCCGGGTGCTCCTGCAGCACCTGCGTGAGCAGCTGCGCCATGCCCGGTACGGGTTCGCGCGAAGAGGTGTACTTGACCAGCTGGTTCCAGGCGGCCACGAACATGCGGGGCACGTGGGAGACCATGACCGTGTCGTCGATGTCGCACACGACGCCGAGCCGCGGTCCGGGGGCGACGACGAACACCCGTGTGGTCACGGGCTCCGTCCCCGTCGCCTCCAGGGTGGCGTCGTGCCAGCCGGGGGGCAGGCCGTGGCCGCGCACGACGACGTCGACGTACCCCTCCCGGTCGGCGCGGGTCTGTACGCTCGCGGCGCCGAGGTGGACGGTCACCGGCAGGTGCGGGACGGGCACGTCGATGAACATGCGCCAGCCGCGCTGTGCCTCCAGCAGGTTCTGCGCGGCCTGACGGCGCGCGTCGCGGGCCGTGGTCGGTAGCTGCTCGGGCAGACGTTGGAACAGGGGTCCCTCGCTGGGAGCGTTGGGTGGGCGCATGACCATGCGCGCCAGCACGCGCGCCATGTCACGCGATGGGGCGTCGGGGGCCGGGACTCCGCTGCGGTCAGGCGCGGCCGAGCCGTAGCCGTCGTAGGCGATCGCCCGCGGGCGCCAGCCGCGGCGCCGGAGCACGGGGATCGAGTCACGGTGGAACTGGTCCGCGGCGGCGCGGACGATGTCGGCAAACGGCACCCGTCCATTCTACGGACACCCCTACGGACAGCGGCGGGGACGGGACTGGGAGACGGCTGGGAGGACGCTGCGGGCTCTCCGCCCCGCCCCCTCGCCGAGGTCGGTCGAAGTTACGCACCGAGGTCGGTTGATGTTACGTGCCGAGGTCGGTTGATATGGCGACCGGCCGCACGCCACAGGACCACACCGGCGGCCAACGCCCACCACGTGTAGGACGAGCCCACCACCGTCGCCCAGAAGGGCCAGTCCTGCTCGACGTGGTTCTGCTCCGGGAACCACCACTGCATGGCCAGGCCGAACACCGCCGCGCCGGCGGCCGCGGTCGTCAGCAGCGACGGCGCCGCCCATGCCAGCCCCGCGGCCACGAGCCCCATGAGAGCGGGCAGGCACCACACCCAGTGGTGCGACCAGGAGATGGGGGAGAGCAGCAGGCCCAGCGTCATCGCCACCGCCGTCTGCAGCACCAGGACCACGCCGTCGGCCGGGGCGGGCGCACCATCAGCGGCCGGGCGCAGGCGATTCAGGCGCACCAGCAGCAGCCAGGCGGCGATGACGGCGGCCGCGGCCAGGACCGCCCAGACCACGTCCCAGGTCTGCGCCGGCAGCCAGCGCGCCACCAGCCCCTTGAGGTTCTGGTTACCGGAGTAGTCCGTGAAGCCCGCGCGGGAGGAGTCCCACATCGCCGAGAAGAAGAACTGCGCCGACTCGCTGGGCGAGGCCAGCCAGCTCAGCGCCGTCACCCCCAGGGCGGAGCCGACCATGGTGGCCGCTGCCCGCCACTCCCGCCGCGCCAGGAAGACGAGCACCGCGATCGCCGGGGTCAGTTTGAAGGCGGCGGCCAGTCCCGCCGGCACGCCCCGTAACCGGGAGGCGGGCGGAACCACCAGCAGGTCGAGCGCGACCAGCATCATGAGCACCGCATTGATCTGCCCGTACTCCATGGTCTTGGGGATCGGCTCCAGCACTATCACCGCGGCCAGTGCCAGCCACGGGGCGGCGCCCCATGCCACGCGGCGGCCCGCACCCAGGGCGTGCAGCACCGCCCACGCCGCCACCGCGGTGCACACCGGTGTGGCCACCACCAGCGCCACCTGGGTGGCCCGGTCCGACCACCAGGTCAGGGGCGTGAGTGCCCAGGCGGCGAACGGCGGGTAGGTGAAGGGCCACAGCTGCTGGTCGGGGTTGGCGTACCAGCCGTACAGGCTGCCGCCGGCGTGCCACTGGGCGACCGCGTGGTGGTAGATCCAGGCGTCGAGCTTGAAGGTGGCGGTGCCGTCCTTGCCCCACAGAGTCGGGTAGATGGACAGGGCCAATGCCGCCCAACCGATCAGGGCTGCGGCAGGGGAAGAGAGTGCGCGCTTGAGGGACTCCACGCCGGGCAGTCTAGGCCGGGTGCACCGGGAGGCCGGGGTCCGCGTCCGCCACCTGTGGGGAGGCCGGCAGGACGTGGTGCGGGCGGGCATGCCGCAGCGTGCGCAGCCCGGCCAGGCACATGACGACGGCGAGCCAGCCCATAGCCGCCACCAGCAGGTAGCCGCCGTGACTGCCGGCGGCGTCGATCGCATGACCGCCGAACATGGAACCCAGCGACACCCCGATGTTCATGGCGGTGCCGACCCAGGCCAGCCCCTCGGTGAGCTGAGAGGGCGCCACCGACACCTGGGTGATCGTGTTGCCGGTGGTGACCGTCGGGGCGATCGCCATGCCGGTAAGCGCCATCAGCACGCCCAACACCACCAGGTTCGGCGCGAACATGAGGGTCGAGGCGCCCACCGCCAGCGCCGTGGCGCCGAACAGGAACTGCTGCCACAGCGGCCGGTGCCACGAGCGCGAGCCGTACACGAGAGCCGCGGTGAACGAGCCCACGCCCCAGGCCGCCAGTACTACTCCCGATGCCGACTTCCTGCCGAGTTCGGTGGCGAAGGCGACGGCGGCGACGTCGTTGGCGCCGAACATGGCGCCGGAGGCCAGGAAGACGGCGATCACCGCGACGACGGCGCCGTGCCGCAGCACCGGCACGGTCGCCTGGCCCGACGTCGGCTCGGGCGCCGCGCCCGCCGATGCGCCTGCGCGCGCCTCCCGCCGACGACGGTGCGGCGTCGGCTCGGTGGCCCGCTGGGAGAAGAACCACAGCCCGCCGCCCAATTGCAGGGCGACCGCTGCGATCCAGCCGCTGGTGGGCGGCAGGGAGGTGCACAGCACCGTGGCCAGCACCGGACCGATGATGAACGCGACCTCGTCGAAGGCGGCCTCAAGGGAGAAGGCGGTGTGCACCTGTTCCGGGGTGGTCAGGATCGTCGTCCAGCGCGAACGCACCAGCGAGCCGAAGGACCCGGCCAGTAGCCCCGCCAGTGCCGACAGCACCAGCAGGACGCCCAGCGGGGCGTGGGCCTGCGCGGCGACCGCCAACCCGACCAGCGCAGCCGCCGAGCCGAGCATCGCCGGCAGCATGATCCGCGACTGCCCGTAGGCGTCGACGAGCCGCGCCAGCACGGGTGCCCCGACGGCGACGGCGACCACGTTCACGGCGGACACGGTTCCGGCCGCCGAGTAACTGCCGTAGAGCTCTTGGATCGCCAGGATGGTGGAGATGCCCACCATGGACATGGGGAAGCGGGCGAGCAGGCCCGCGATGGAGAAACCGAGTGCGCCGGGGCGGCGCAGGATGGTGGCGTAGGTCGAGGACATTCAGTTCTGAGAGTTGTGGATTGAAACGGAGGCCCGCCCTCGCGGCGGGTCGGGCGAGGCCGGTCAGCGGCTGGTGGTCTCGGCCTCGGAGCGCGACATGCGGAAACCGTTGCCGGACACCTGGCTCCAGCACTCGATCCCGGCCTCGGTGGAGGTGCAGGCGAAGGTGTCGTTCTTGGCCGACGCGCCATAGTTCAGCGAGGCGCCGGCGGCGGAGAAGGAGATGCCGCAACCGCCCTCGGCCTCATCGTCGGTGCCCACGCTCACCGTAAAGGCCTGAGCGTTGGAGTCGTTGCAGGAGCTGTCGGTGGGGACGAAGTCGTGGTCGTTGATGGTGCAGGAGACGGAGTCGTCGCCCAGCACGCAGCTGATGTTGCCCGACGGCGTGGTGAAGGCGGCCATCTCGATGGCATCGGCGGGGGCGGGCGCGGTCAGGTTCTGGGATGCGGTCGGGCTGGGCGACGGCGTGGACGACGGCGTCTCCTCGGCCTGCGTCGGCGTGGTGGCGGGCTCCTGCGGGGCCGCGGCCTGAGTGGTACTGGTGATCGGGGCGGGGTCCTCGCCGCCGTGGTTCGAGCTGAAGAACCACACCACCAGCGCGACCACGAGCACCAGGGCCACGGCGGCGAGGACCCACAGCCACCGGTTGCTGCTGCCCCGCTGCTCTTCCGCCTCGGGGGTGCCGACGCCGAAGACGCCCTGGTCGCCGGCCTGCGGCTGCTGGTTGGTGGGCTGGGCCTGCTGGTAGGCGGGCTGGGCCTGCTGGTAGGTGGGCTGGGGCTGCTGGTAGGCGGGCTGGGCGTAGGCCGGCTGCTGCGGCTGGGGCTGGTAGACCGCCTGCTGTGGGGGCTGCTGGTAGGCGAAGGCCGCGGTGGGTGCGGCCGCGTCCCGTGCGGCCTGGCGTCCCTCCATAATGGGGCGGCGCTCGGGAGTGACCGCACGTGTGACCTCGGGCTGGGAGATGGCCTGGGTCGGCGCTCCCGGGCGGGTCTGCGGGGCTTGCCCGCCGACCTGCGCGGCGGCGCCCGACTCATTCGCGGCGGCCTGCATTGCCGCCTGTGCCTGCTCCAGGCTCAGGGCCTGCGTGGTCGCGGCGGCATGGCGGCGGGCGAGCGCGGCGTCGACGGCGGGATCTCCCAGGCTGCCGAGCCACTCCAGGAGCGCCGGGTAGGTGCGCGGGTTCTCGGCGATGTAGGGGCGCAAGCCGGGGTAGTTGTTGGCGAGCTCGTGCAGGGTGGTGAGTTCCGCATTGGGGTCGCTTGCCCGTGCGACGAGGTCGTCCTGAGGCTGAGACATGCTGGATCCTTTGTGACTGCGTGGGCTCGGCCCGCGTATTTTCGCGGGCGGCCGGTGGGTGTCGGCACCCCGAGCCTACCTGAGAGCACAATTCGGCGGCTTGGCCGGTATCGTCTGGGACACGAGACCGCCCGCATTACCGCACTGCAAGGAGACGTCGATGCCCGAGGACAGCGAGTCATTCGACCCGGTTGAGCCCGACGACTCGGCGGATGCGGCGGCGGCCCTGGCGGCACCGCAGTCCCCGGACGACGCCGGGCCGCGGCCGAGCACCGTCGTCGGTGCGGCCACCGACGTCGGTCGCCTGCGCCGCGTCAACGAGGACGGCTACCTCGCCCTCGCGCCCGCCTTCATCGTGGTCGACGGCATGGGCGGGCATGCCTCCGGCCGGGCCGCCGCCCGCACCGCCCTGGGCGCACTGCTCCCACTGGCCGGGAGCCGCATCACCGATCGCGCCGACGTCGTCGCCGCCGTTCTCGCGGCCGGTGAGGCGGTGGCCGCGATCCCCTCGCAGGCGGCTAACCCGCCCGGTGCCACCATCGCCGGCGCCGTGCTCGCCGACCTGCCGGAGGGACGCACTTGGATCGTGTTCAACGTGGGCGACTCGCGCGTCTACCTGCTGCGCGACGACCTGTTGTCCCAGCTGTCCCACGACCACTCCCAGGTGCAGGAGTTGGTGGACGCCGGTCAGCTCACCCGTGCCGAGGCCCACATCGACTCGCGTCGCAACGTGGTCACTCGGGCGTTGGGCGCGGGCCTTAACCAGCCCGCCTACCCCGAGCTGCACCTGGTGGAGGCGCGCGCCGGCGACCGCATCCTGGTGTGCTCCGACGGCCTGAGCGACGAGCTCGACGACGACGCCCTGGCCACCGTGCTCGGCTCCGGCCTGGGGGCGCAGCGCACCGCGGAGGTGGCCGTGGCCGCCGCGCTCGAGGCCGGCGGGCACGACAACGTCACCGCCCTCGTGGTCGACCTGTCGGAGTAGCGGTCGTGAGCACGCAGACGGGCGCCGGGACGCAGGAGCTAACGGTGGTGGGCAGATACGGAACCGCCGTCCTGTCGGCCGGGGCGCCGCCGCAAGTGCGTCTGTGTGTGCTCGAGGCCCTGGGCGGGCCGCCCCGCACCGACGCCGCCTCTGACCCCGCCCCTGGAGAGACCGGGGTGTGGGTGGACCCGGACCGCGCGCCCCGGTCCGCGCCCCTGCCCGAGACCGGCGTGTGGGTGGACACTGCCGACGAGGCCGACGAGGCCGACGAGGCCGACGAGGCCGACGAGGCGGCCCTGCGCGCGCAGGAGGACCAGGAGGGCGCGGAACAGTTCGAGCCCGGCGCCGACTCTGGGCGCCGTCGTCGCGGCCGGCGGGTCGACTCGGCGGACATGCCGGCCCTCGCGCCCGCCTCGGCGGATACGGCGGATGCCGCCGCGTCACCCGATTCCGGCGCCGACGCCACCCAGACGCTGGGGGAGGCCACCATTGCGCTGGTGACGGAGGCGACGCCGCCTCTGGTCCGTGCCGTCATGTGTGCCGCCGGGCATCCCAACCCGCCCGACGCGGCAGCCTGCCAGGCCTGCGCCGCCCCGCTCACCGGTGAGATTCGGCAGGTGCCGCGGCCGGTGCTGGCGGTGCTGAGCCTGTCCACCGGGCAGGCCGTGCCGGTGCGCGGCGACGTCGTCGTCGGCCGGGCCCCGCAGGCACCGGCCGGGTCCGAGGCGAGTACCCAGCTGATCACTGTGCCCAGCCCCGCCCACTTCGTATCCCGCTCGCACCTGGAGGTGAGCGTGGCCGGTTGGAGCTTGCTGGCTCGTGATCTCGGCTCCGCCAACGGCACGGTGCTGGTGCGGGCAGGCATGCCACCGGTGCTGCTGGCAAGCACCCTGCCCACGCCGCTGATCGTCGGCGACCTGCTCGACGTCGGCGACGGCGTGACCTTGCGCGTCGATCCGCCGCTGTGACCTGCGACCGCTTTCACGGGTGAGATGCGTTCACGGCGAACAGTTGGCGCGCCCATCCGTTACGCTGTTGTTAGCCAAGCAGAGTCGATGCGCAGCGAGCGGAGGACCCCATGAGCGACCTGACCTGGACCGAACTGCCCGAGGTCGACCCCGACCGTCCCGACGAGCTCGTCCTCGACTTCTCCGGCGAGGTCTACCGCGTCGGCACCGATGAGATCTTCGTCATCGGCCGCGGCGGCGACCTGGACATCGACGACAACCCCTACCTGCACCGCCGCTTCCTGGTGCTGCGTCACGACTCCGGCCTGTGGTGGATCGCCAACGAGGGCTCACGCCTGTCCGCCACGCTCACCGACGGCGACGGGCTGGTGCAGTCCCGGCTCGCCCCCGGCGCCAGCATGCCGCTGGTGTTCTCCCGCGTCATTCTGACCTTCTCCGCCGGGCCCACGACCTACGAGATCGACCTGATCACCGCCGAGGCCGGGCGCTTCGCCGGCATCGACGGCCACAGCCCGAGCCCGCGCGGTCAGACCACCATCGGCGCCACCCCCATGACCCGCTCCCAGCGGCTGCTCGTCCTCGCGCTGGCCGAGCCCGTGCTCAAGCGGGCCGGCACCGGCTCGGCCGAGATCCCCTCCTCGGCCTCGGCGGCCGCCCGCCTGGGCTGGTCGCTGACCAAGTTCAACCGCAAACTCGACAACGTCTGCGAGAAGCTCGACCGGGTGGGCGTGCGCGGGCTGCGCGGCGGACGCGTCGGCGGCGTCGCCTCCAACCGGCGGGCCGCGCTGGTGGAGCACGCCGTGTCCACCCTGATGGTGACCGCCGAGGACCTGCCCCTGCTGGACGAGGAGTACCAGGCGAACCGGGTCGCCGCCGCACAGGCCGCGGCCGGAGCCGAGTCCCGCGTGGACACCGCCCCGGTGCCGCACGACTCGGGCCGCGATGCGGGGAACGCCTGACAGGCCCTGTGGGGAGTAGTACCCACCACAGTACTGGGAAACGGTCGGGGAGCTCGTGTAGCCTCCCCGTGACAATGTGCTTGCGGCGTGCCCTGTATGGGCCGATCGTCCGGGGCAGAGCCAGAGGAGATTCATGAGCAATCAGCCAAATCCGTCGGGAGTCGGCGCTGCAGGCGCGGGCAACGGCTCCTTCCCGCCGCCCATCCCCCCGGTCCCACAGCCCTCGGCCGCGCCGACGCCGGCTCCGGCGGCCGCGCCGCCCACCCGGTCCGGCACCGGGCGCCGCGCCCGCACGGCCGCCGTCGTCGCTTCCTCCCCGGACACCGACTACCCCAGCACCCAGTCCCTACCCTCATCCGCCGAACTCGAGCGCGAGGCCGAGCGGACCTCCCGCTCCAACGCCTCCCCGCGCGCCGACGTCGAACGCGCCGGCGAACTGTTGGGCCGCGTCAGCGACATCTTCTCCCAGCGGGTGGTCGGGCAGGAGCAGCTGCGCCTGGCCCTGGTCTCCAGCCTCATCGCCGGGGGACACATCCTCCTCGAATCCGTGCCCGGCCTGGCCAAGACCACGGCCGCCCAGACGCTGGCCGCCGCCGTCTCCGGCACCTTCCACCGCATCCAGTGCACCCCCGACCTGATGCCCAACGACATCGTCGGCACCCAGGTCCTCAACTACGCCACCGGCGAGATGACCACCCAGCTCGGCCCGGTCCACGCCAACATCGTGCTGCTGGACGAGATCAACCGCTCCAGCGCCAAGACCCAGTCGGCGATGCTGGAGGCCATGCAGGAGCGGCAGACCTCCATCGGCGGGGTCATCTACCCGCTGCCGCAGCCCTTCATGGTGATGGCCACCCAGAACCCCATCGAGGAGGAGGGCACCTACGTGCTGCCCGAGGCCCAGATGGACCGCTTCCTGATGAAGGAGGTGCTGACCTACCCCAAGCCGGCGGAGGAGGCCGACGTACTGGACCGCATCTCCAACGGCGCCTTCGAGGAACCCATCCGCAACCGCCCCATCTCCACCGAGGACGTGGAGTGGCTGGCCGGTGCGGTCGAGCGCGTCTATGTGGACCCGGTCATCAAGCAGTACATCGTCGCCCTGGTCAACACCTCCCGCGGCGGCGGGCCGCGCCCCGTTCCGGGGCTCGAGCGGCACGTGCGCGTGGGCGCCTCCCCACGCGGCGGCATCGCCCTGATGAAGATCGCCCAGGCGGTCGCCCTGCAGGCCGGCCGCACCTATGTGACCCCCGACGATGTGCGGCTGCTGCGCTACGGGGTACTGCGCCACCGCCTGGTGCTCACCTACGACGCCCTGGCCGATGACATCGCGCCGGAGTCCATCATCGACGCGATCTTCGCGGCCGTCCCCACCCCCTGAGCGGCACGACACCATGACCAGCGATCCGGTCTCCGCAAACGCGCCCGAGCCGACCTCCGCCCGACGGCGGTCCGGCTCCCGGGTGGCGCGCGTGCGCGGGCGCCTGTCCCTGCCCACCCTGCGCCGCTCCACCAGCCTGCTGGACGGGCGCCACCGTTCCGTGTTCGTCGGCCACGGCCAGGACTTCGACGACTTGTCCAACTACCGGCCCGGCGACGACGTCACCGACATCGACTGGAAGGCCTCCGCCCGCATCGGCCAGCCGGTCATCAAGCGCTACCAGCGCGAGTCCAACCTCCCGCTGGTGCTCGCCGTCGACACCGGCCGCACCATGGCCGCCCAGGCCCCCAGCGGGGAGGACAAGCGCGAGCTCGTCCTCGCCGTCGCCGAGGTCTTCGCCTATCTGGCCCGCCTGCGCGGCGACACCGTGGCCCTGGTCGCCGCCGACACCGCCCGCGTGGTCTCCCGCCCGCCGCGGGCCGGCAGTGAGCACACCGAGATGATCCTGTCCCTGGTTCAGCGCCAGCTGGACGCCCTCACCCGCGGCGACGAACTGGCCCCCGGCGCGCCCGGTCCGGCCCTGTCCACCCTGCTGGAACGCGTCGGCACCTGGCACCGCCGCCGCAGCCTGGTGGTGCTGATTACCGACACCTCCCACCCCGATGCCGGCAGCGACCCGGCCGTAACCGACCGGCTGCGGCGCCTGTCCGCCCAGCACGAGCTCATCGCCATCCAGATCGCCGACGACACCCCGCTCGCGCCCGGCCGGGGGCGGGCCCGCGACGTCGAACTGACCGGCGAGATTCCCGCATTCCTGCGGGAAGACGCCAAACTGGCGGCCGGTCTGGCCGCCACCGAGGGGGCCCGCCGCGCCGCCGTGACCGCATTGCTGGACGCCCGTCACATCGAGCACACCGCCATCCACTCCGACGCCACTTTGGTGGACTCCATCGCCTCCCTGCTGGCCCGTCAACGCCTGGCGTCCCGCCGGGGCGGGGGGAGGCGCTGAGCGTGCCAGTCAACTATCCCGTGCTGATGCCCGTGTGGCTGGTGATCGTCGGCGTGGTCGTCCTGATCGCGGCCGCCGCCGTCATCCTGCGCGCCTTCCTGGTCACCCGTCGCGACACCGCCCGCACCGTTGGAGACATCCCCATGGCCGCCTCCGAGCGCAGCCAGTGGGTGCGCCGCGTCGACGAAGCCGCCGCCCGCTACCGCAGTGGCGAACTGGACCTGCGCGGACTGCACCTGGAATTGGCCGGCGCCCTGCGCGGCTTCGCCACCGCCCGCAGCGGTGAGGACATCGTCTCCGCCACCGTCCTGGAGATCCTCGACATGGCCGACACCGCCGGCCCCCGCTCCATTCTCGAGCGGCTGCGGCGGGTGCGCGCCAGCCGCCGTCCCCTGGACACCAATCCCCTCGGGCATGTCGGCGAGCTACTGGCCGTGTGGGAGCAGCCCTCCTTCGACCGCGACCCCGACGCCGCCGCCGACGCCGCCATCGGCGAGGCCAAGGAGGTGGTCACCCGATGGTGATGCCCTGGTTGGTAGTGCTGATCGTCCTGGCCGCCATCGCGGTGGTCGCCCTGGCCGCCACCGGCCATCTGCCCGGCGGCAGGTCTGCGCGCCGCGGTGCCGCACCACGGCGAATCGCCAACTCCGCCGCCCTGCTGACCAGCGCCGCCCTGCGGGAGCGGCTCACCCGGCGGCGCCTGCTGTACGCCGGGATGGGGGCCGTCCTAGCGGTCAGCCTGGCCGCCTCCGCCGCCCTGGCCGGCAGGCCGGTGGAGCGCACCGTGCGCAATGAGTCCCTGGCGAGCCGTGACATCGTGCTGTGCCTGGACATCTCCACCTCCATGGTGACCACCGACTCCAAGATCCTGGACACCTTCGCGCAACTGCTGGACACCTTCGAGGGGGAGCGGGTGTCGCTGGTCGTCTGGAACACCACCGCGCAGACGATCGTGCCGCTCACCGACGACTACGACCTGCTGCGCGATCAGTTCAACGAGATCGCCGACGTGCTCGACTTCGTGCCCGTGCGCGGCAACCCCGCCCTGGAGCGCTACTACCAGACCTTCCCCGGCACCTTCTCCGAAGACGTGCTCGCCTCCTCCCTGGCGGGGGACGGGCTCGCCTCCTGCACGCTCGCCTTCGACAACCAGGTCTCCGACCGCTCCCGCTCCATCATCCTGGCCACCGACAACCAGATCATCGACCCCTACGAGCAGCAGATCTACTCCGTGTCCGAGGCGGCCGACCTGGCCCAGGAGGACTCCATCCGCCTGTTCTCCCTGTTCGGTGCCGACCCGGAACTGGCCGACCCGGACGTGTCCGGCAAGGACGTGGACGAGGCCCGCGAGGACCTGCGCGACATCACCACCGAGCACGACGGCCGCTTCTACGAGGTGGACGACGCCGACACCGCCGGCCAGATCGTCCAGGAGCTGGAGTCCGACCAGATCGACGAGCTGGACACCAACACGCAGGTGCGCGTCACCGACGTGCCCGAGCGGGCCGCCGCCCTGCTGTCGGTGTTCGTACTGGCCTTCCTGGCCGTGGCCGCATGGAGGCGCGCATGAGCCTGGTGCCCCTGTTCGGTTGGCCGTTGACGATCCTGGCGGCGCTCGTCGTCGTCGCCGCGCTGGCCGTCTCCGCCCGCTGGCTGCTGCGCGACGGCGCCGACCCGGGCGCCCGCACCACCTGGTGGCGGCGCGTGGCGCTGGGCGCGGTCATGGTGCTCATCCTGGCCGGTCCCAGCCTGGCCGCAACGGAGGCGGTGGCCGTATCCAACGTGGAGATCTACCTGGTGGTGGACCGTACCGGCTCCATGGCCGCCGAGGACTGGGCGGGCGGTCCCGATGCCGGCGGCGGCACCCGCCTGGACGGGGTGCGCGCCGACCTGACCGCCATTCGCGAGGCCTACCCCGACGCCCGCTTCAGCGTGATCGCCCTGGACTCCACGGCCGCCCGCGAGCTGCCGCTGACCCGCGACGTCAACGCCGTCGACGCCTGGATCGGTGCGCTGCAGCAGGAGATCACCGGCCGCTCCCACGGCTCCTCCCTGGAGCGCGCTCTGCCGCTGCTGGCCCAGACCCTCGTCGCGGCCGCCGACTCCAGTCCCGAGGACGCCCGGCTGGTGTACATCCTGTCCGACGGCGAGGCCACCGACGACGGTGCCGGCGCCGACGAGGCCGCGGCCGCCGGGATCAGTTGGGAACAACTGGCGGAAGTGGTCGACGGCGGCGCGGTGCTCGGGTACGGCACCGAGTCCGGCGGCTCCATGCGGGCCTTCGACGGCTCCGGGAGCGACAATGCCGACTACATCACCGACCCGGAGACCGGCGAGGCGGCCGTGTCCGTTCCCGACACCGCCGAATTGCAGTCCGTCGCCGACGCCCTGGGGATCACCTACCTGCAGCGCACCGGCAGTGACGACGACCCCACCAGCGCCTTCACCGATCAGGACGTCGAACAGGTTCTGTCCGACGGCCGCGAGCGCAGCCGCTACAGCCATTACATGATCTGGCCGTTGGGCGTGATCGCCGCCGGTCTGCTCATCTGGGAGGGTGTTGCCCTCATCCGCGCCGACCGGGCCCTGCAGGACCTGACCCGTCCCGCCGTCGGCACCCGACCGAGCCAGGCAGGAGGCCCCCGATGACTACCGCCGGCACCCCGGACCCCACCGGCCTGCCCGGCGGGAACGACGCCTTCCGCCCCGGCGCCCGTAGCGAGGCCGACGCCGCCGACTACGCCGTGCGCGTCGGCATCACCGACTCCGCCGACTCCGCCCCCGAGTCCCCCCATCACCGGCGGGCCCGGCTGGCGCGGCGCCGCCGCCTGCTGACCTGGCAGGGGATCCCGGCCACCGTCGTCGCCGTCGTCGGGGTGTGGATGCTGTCGGTGTGGGGACTGACCTTCGCCGGCAACCATGCGGTCGTGGACGGCAGCTACACCACCGCGATCGGCCGCTACCGGGCGGTGGAGCGCCTGAACCCGTGGCTGGAGCAGTGGCGCGTGCACTACAACCTGGGCACCGCCCAGCTGCTGGACGATCAGCTCGACACCGCGGTGAGCGAACTGGAGGAGGCACTGGGGACCGCCCCCGCCGCCGGCACCGTGCAGGTGAAGGACGACGAGGGCAACGTGGTCACGATCCTGGACCCGGAGTCGCCCGAGTGCCTGGTGCGGGTGAACCTTTACGTCACCCACCTGTCACTGGCCGCGCAGGCCGCGGAGGCGGATGACGCGGATACCTCGGAGGCGGAGCAGGACGCGGCCGTGGAGGCGGCCGGCGAGTGCGAGGTGCCGCCGCCCCCGCAGCCCGACCCACCGCAGCCCGACCCCAGCACGTCCTCTTCGGAACCGCCCACCGCCGAGCCGACGCCGTCGGACGGGTCCACGGGAACGCCCTCCGCGGAGCCGACCGCCACCGGGCAGGGGGATTCATCGGCGTCGCCGTCGCCGAGTCCTTCACCCTCGCCCACACCCACCGACGCCAAGCGCCAGAAACTTGAGGATCGCAACGGTGATGCCAATTCCACCACCGGATCCGGCGGCGGGTACGGACGTCAGTGGTGAGACGCCCGCAGCAGCAGTACTAGCAGGCCGGCGGGGCGTCAGCCGGCGGCGCGGGCGGGCCGGGGTGTCGGTTCGGTGGCGTGCGGGGGCCGCACCGCGGGAACGGCATGGTCCGGCGTTGGTGCCCCCACGGCGCGCAGCACGAAGGTGTCCAGGGCGTCGAGGTAGGCGGCGCGTGCACGCGGCTCGGTCGGTGCGGGGCGGCCGCCCAGCACGCAGGCGTGGATCAGCGGGATCACCAGCGCCGGGTCTTGGCGGGGGATGGCGCCGGCGTCCATCGCGTCGGACAGGATCTGGGTGAGCATCGTCGTCATTTGCTCGGCGTGGGCGTGCAGGCGACCGGCCGTGCTGCGGGAGACCGAGCGCGCCAGCGGGCCGGTGGCCGGGAAGTGATAGTGACGCTTGATCAGTGCCTGTTGGCGCACATAGACGCGCAGTCGGTCGATGGGGTCGGCGACGTTGCTCAGGGCCTGGGCGAGCTCCTTGGCGTAGCGGCCGGTCTCGTGCTCCATGAAGGCTAGGAGCAGGTCCTCCTTGTCCGTGAAGTGGTTGTACACGGCGGTGCGGCCGACGCCGGCGCGGGCGGCCACGTCGGACAGGGTGATTTTGTCGAAGGGCCGTTGGGCGAGCAGGTCGGACAGGGCGTCGAACAGGGCGCGGCGGGTGCGCTCGCGGTGTTCGGCGAGTGAGTTACCCATGATCTTCGGCATGAGGACACCCTAACCCTTAAGGTGACGGAGCGGCGAGAAGTGTCAGCAAGTGAGCTCTTGGCATTTGTGGGTGCCGTGAGCGGGCGGGTGACGGTCCGTGTGTTCCGCTGACGGTTCGGCGCCTTCGTCCGACGGATCGTGCGCTCGTCTGACGGTTCGTGCGTTCTGTTGACGGTTCGTGTGTTGCGGTCGGCGATTCGGCACTTCTTGCGACGGTTCGTACCTGTTATGTCTCAGGACATCGGTGACAGTTCTGTGTCAGGACATCGGTGACAGTTCGTGG
>NZ_QMIN01000106.1:1052-1190 GCF_003287795.1 Actinomyces sp. Z5 | reverse complement strand
TCCACAGCCACCAGGACCCGGCCGTGCTCACCGAGCCGTTGGTAGACCTCGCGTAGCCGGTCCTCGCTGTTGGGCAGGGCCTTGTCGAACAGCTTCTTCCCGCCGCCGGTCAGGGCCGTGGCCCAGTGCTCGGCCTTA
>NZ_QMIN01000106.1:817-881 GCF_003287795.1 Actinomyces sp. Z5 | reverse complement strand
CACAAGTACCTCGACTCCCACGGGCCCTGGGAGGGCATCGACGATGTCGAGCTCGCTACCGCCG
>NZ_QMIN01000106.1:631-754 GCF_003287795.1 Actinomyces sp. Z5 | reverse complement strand
AGTGCACCGAGGAAGTACCCTGAGGAGTTGCGGGAGCGGGCTACCCGGATGGCTGTGGAGGCCCGTAGGGACCCTGAGCGGTCTAAGGGGGCGATCAGGAGGATCGCTGAGGAGTTGGGCGTT
>NZ_QMIN01000106.1:0-621 GCF_003287795.1 Actinomyces sp. Z5 | reverse complement strand
AGACACCCGTGCCCACAGCGGCTGGCCCAGCCACCGGCACTCCTTCACCGGCGACCACAAACAAGGTAACGGGCGGTCGAGAAGTAGCTCTTGTTGACGATTGGTTCGCCTGGTCAGGCACTGCGTGTTTGCACGCAAGGGTGATCTGGGCAGGCTGGGCTGATCGGCGTTTTTCCTTGGAAATACGCGGATGTTGCTTCTAGGCCCGATTCCGGTGGTAGTGCTCCAGTGAACTGCACCGGGTTTGATGGAGGCAGTGAATGCACGGAAGGATCACTGTCATGAGTGCACCGAGGAAGTACCCTGAGGAGTTGCGGGAGCGGGCTACCCGGATGGCTGTGGAGGCCCGTAGGGACCCGGAGAGGTCTAAGGGGGCGAACCTGGAGGATCGCCGAGGAGTTGGGCGTCCACCCCGAGGCGCTGCGTACCTGGGTCAAGAAGGCCGAGGTCGACGCGGGCGCCCGGCCGGGAACCACCAGTCAGGATGCTGAACGGATCAGGCAGCTGGAGAAGTAAGTACGCGAGCTGCGGCGGGCTAACGCGATTTTGAGGAGCGCGTCGGCTTTCTTCGCGGCGGAGCCAGGCCGCCCGTCCCGCTGATCTGCGAGATGCATCGACTCC
>NZ_QMIN01000105.1:0-1974 GCF_003287795.1 Actinomyces sp. Z5 | reverse complement strand
CTACCGGGAGAGGCGTAGGTCACGGTCACCGATGCCTCGATGGAGCCCCCGCCGTCACCGGAAGCCGAGACACCAGCAGACGAGGACTGGGAATTCGTCGTACTTTCCCGATCGATTGCTTGGGGGTTGTCGGTGATTAGGAGGGTTGAGGTCAGGGCAAGGACGGCGGCGAGCAGGGCATGGATTTTCCGGGTGCGCATCGACTGTCACTCCACGGTGCACTCGTTGGTGGACGTGGTGGTCTCTGCAGTTGCCAGCCAGGTTCCGTCGTCGGCGGGGGTCATGACGGTGTTGACTTCGAAGCGGAGTTGGCGGTTCGGGTCGGTGATGTCGTTGCCATTGGCGTCCACGGTGGTCACCTGGGTTTGATCATTGCACTCTGTAATCTCTGCGTAGGTGCCGTCTTCGGCGACGGACACCTCGGTGATTGCTACTCGCACCGGCGGATTATCCCGTTCGCCCTTGCTGCTGAGCAATTCTGCTTCCTCCTGCAGGTGCGCCAGATAGGTCCCTGTTGCGACGGTGGGCAGGTTCTCGATGCCTTCGCCGGTCGACCAGATGCGCCAGGTGACTTGGTCATAGGCGACGTAGTCAACCAGCGCCTTGGTCTGTGCTTCGGTGAGGTCTTCGGGGATGGAGACCATGTGGTAGCCCAGCTCCTGGTCTGACAGAGACTCAAGGGTAGGGGCGGCAGCAGACGCCGACGCGGAGGCCGCCGCCGCGGCAGCCGACTCAGACGCCTCCGCCGAGGCCATCGCCTCCGGATCATAGGTGGGGATGCCCAAGGGGTTGTCATCGGAATCGGACGAGCACGCCACCAGGGGCGCACAGGCCAGCAGCAGCACCGCAGCGCCAGCGGCAGCACGGCGCAGCCCCAGACGAGACAGGTATGTTGACAGTTGCATGCTAGACAGCTCTCCTTTGCAGCACTGGGTAGGTGGCAGAGGTTGGTCAGTCGTCTGGATCGGTGGCTGCATCCTCGGTTTCGGGAGTGGGTAAGGGAACAGTGACGCGCGTCTGAGTAGTCGAGGCGAACTCGGGGATTTGCGCCAGGGCGGGCTCAAGAACGGCATGGAACTTAACCACCTGCTCATCCAGATCCTCCTCAGGACCCCAATAAGTCAACCTGGCCGCAAGAACTTGGTTGTCGTTATACCGCCAAGCCACGAACACTTCCGCGCTGGTAGTCCAGCCCCAGCCCTCACCATCAACGACCTCGAAACTGGCGCGGGTGGCGTTCGTGAATTCCTCGGGAATACCATCGAACTCCAGCTGCCCGCGACCCGGCAACAGCAATGTATTACCAGCAGTGTATTGTATTTCAATGCGCCCGAAGGGCTCGCTATTCGACTCCATGTGGCAACCATAATGGTAACCGGTAGCACCTGTATCTACGTTTGTTATGGTGCCGGTGTCATAGTCGTATCTGTAGGTATTGAAACCGAGGATGTTCTGGAGGTCCCGGTTGGGGAAGACACCACAGATCGTCTCAACTGCCAGCGGAGTCCTCGGCGGTGCGGTGGGCTCATCCGTACCATTGATGATTCCGCACGCAGCCAGGGAGGTTACCAGGCACAAGGCCGCAGCGGCCCTACCCCACCACCACCGGATTGCGCGTCCGGGTTCTCTGGTCCTACTTCCTCTTGATTGCGACTGCACCGTCTTCATCTCCCTACCTCCCTTCGCCGTCACCGTCCTGAACCACCATCAGCCATCCCACGAGAGCCTTCTCCCGGGCGTCTCATGGTTCATCGGTGGGCTGAACGATAATCGTCTGGATCTCCGCCACCGGGATGCTGGTGGTCGTGGACGTGGTATGCGTGTCCATGGTTCCGGCGGCGCCGTCAGAAGCCGTGAACTCGATCGCGTAGGACACCTTCACATCCACCGGAGTCACAGAGTCCTTGAAGTGCGCGCTGGACCGGTTGAACACGATCAGGCAGTCCGTACCCTTGGCGTCGTTCTCCTCACTCC
>NZ_QMIN01000104.1:0-12147 GCF_003287795.1 Actinomyces sp. Z5 | reverse complement strand
GGATCATCCCCGCTCGCGCGGGGTCGACACTTGCGGATCCTTGGAATCCCAACGGCGCTGCAGCAAACACTACACGTGATTCCTTTACTGCTGACCTAGTGCCCGCTCCGTCGAATTGCGGAAGCGGCGGCGTCGGGCTGCAATCGACCATGATTCCTTGGCGGGCTTTATCGCGCCGGGAATCGACTTGGCCCCTTCGATCTGCCGATACGGTGTGCGCATCACGATGCAGCCCTCAATATCGACCGGATCGCGGTCGTGACCGAGGGAGGCGATCTCGAAGTGCTGCTCGGAGCGTGCAGACCAGATGAGCAGTGCCCGACCATCGCCGATGTACGCCCTGACGAGCTCCCACAACTGTTCGCGCACCCGGGCGGACAGATGCCCGACGAACACACCCGGGCTCACCTCGAGCAGCCAGCGCGTTATGGCGCCCCGTAGTGATGCGGGTGAGGCCGAAAGAATCAGCACTACCATCCGCCTGCATCCTCTTCCGAATAGTTCGCGCCACCTGCAACTAGTCGCCGCTGGTAATCCCACAGGGAGACCACGTTGACGCTCAGATCATCCTCTTCCTCGACGCCGAGTAGGCCACGGATGTCCTTGACAGCACGTTCGATGACGCGTAGCTCGAACACCTTGTCGCGCACTCGGCGCCTGGTAGTGCCGCTCAGATCTTCCATGCCCTCGGCAACGACATCGAAGGCCATGGGGATCGTCGTCTCCGCCTTGTAGAGGTCAGCGATGTCGTACACGAAGGAACGCTCGTGCCCGGTATGTACGAAGCCCAAGCCGGGCGAACAACCCAGCGAAACAATTACTCCGTGCACTACCCCGTACAGGGCAGCGTGTGCGGCGGAAAGCGCCTGGTTGATCGGATCCGAGGCCTCGAAGTCGTCGGGTCGGTAGTCCCGGCGGGTCCAGGGAACGCCGGTCCTGCGCGAGTTCTCCCGGTAGATTTCGCGCACGCGGGCGCCTTCTCGACCGCGCAGCTGCTGCATGGTGAGGCCGCTAACATCCTCGCCGTGGAAGCGCATGCAGTACATTTCGCGGGCGACCCGCAGACGTTTCTGTGGCGAGGAGACTCTGGCCGCTTGTTCCTCCAACAAGCGGGTTGACGTGGCCAGCGAGCGTCCATGTGCGTAGTAACGCACACCTCGTTCTCCGACCCAGACGGCGGTCGTTCCACACTCGCCCAGCAGACACATAGCCTGGTGGCTCACTGAGGTTCCGGGGCCCAAAAGCACCGCGATCAGTGAGGCTGCCGGGACCCTGACAGTGCCTTGGTCATTGCGAGCAGTAAGCGCTCCGTCTTCGCGATGCACCACGCAGTGCTCCACATAGAGGAATGTCATACGATCCTGCACGCGGGGGAGCGCAGTCACGGGAACCGGCAGCATCCGGGCCATGGTTCAGCGCCGTCCCACTCGTGCGAGGGTCATGAGCCCACACCCATACGCCTTTGAGCGCCCGATCCCTGCCACTAACGCCTGGCGGAGCTTCTCCGGATCCGCCACACGTAGAACACCTTCATAAACGGTCCGGTTGATCGTGACTCGGTCGCGCACTTCGGCGTCGGGCCGCTGGCGGTTGAAGATTGGACGTTCTCGGCGGACAACGACGACGGACTGCGCTGCTTCGTCGTCGTCCCCTTCGGTGGGGACAAGCTCGAATCCGTAGTTGGGAGTGCGGTTTATCAACCACTGACGTTGCTGCTCAACGGTCACGTGGCCGTACCGCTTTCCGCGTTTGCCGGGGCCCTGAGCGACCGAACGCGAGGGGTTGGCAGCCAGACGGAACGCCCACAGCTGGCCGGTGTCCAGCTGGTTCAGAAACGGCGAGTAGTCGAGAGTTCGGGCCTGCGAATCATGAACGCCGGCGTCGGATACAATCTGCGTGCAGTCGGGCTCCGAGGGGGTAAGCAAGTAGAGCGAAGTACTTGCTCCGGGGTCCACCCGCCACAGCACCCTGCCTGCGCCGTCCCCAGTATCCTCTCCCGCAGCCTTCATGACGACGGCGTGCATGATCTGCGGCGAGCCCAGGTACTTGCGGGCGAGGCGACGGGACGGATCAAGGTCAATCTTCGTCAGGAACACTGCGCGGCCTCCTCAACATCGGCCATCGGATCGTGGGTATCCACTGATGAAGATGGCTCATCGGTGGGTGCCGTCATCGGTACCTCCAGCCGTTCTACTTGACGGAACCCGTACTCGCGACGGCGCGGATCGAAGGACATCGGAACATCGCGGCTTCCACGGAGAGCACCCGTGTGTGCATCGTCGGGAACGGCATCCCGGTCCAGCAGTAATTCGGCGTTGAAAGCCGAGTGTCGACGGCGTTGCCGGAACCACGGCGAGGCCAGCCACGGTTCCTCCCTGAGTGCGTCGTAAAGCGACGCATCGCGCAGCCCCAATGACACGGGCTGCGTCGGTGGGCATGAGCGTCTGCCCAGGTACAGGGGGAAGACGGGGTGCTTGACTGCCTCGTCTAGCCCCTGAAGGAGTGCATCGTCTCCCTCGATCCCGGCCAGGAATACGGCGTCGGTGAGGTAGTAGCGCTCCGACAGTGGCATGGAATCCTTGCCGTCGAGTGAGCGAGCGGTGTGAAAGTCGCGGATCACGGTGCCGGGCTGGTCCTTGCGGACGCCGAAGCGGAGCTTCAGCAGATCCTCGATCGGATCTGTCCGCCGTCGTCCTACCGCGGAGGCGAGCATGCCGATCACTCCGCTCTTGGTGGGGGCGAGTTCCGTGGCCCGAACGGTGAACCTTGACTTCACCCCCCACGCCTGCATCGGGCCCGCAAGTCGTAGCAGGAGAACCGCCATCAGGCCTGCTCCTCGTCGGCCACGCGTGCCGCCACGGTCTCCCGCAGGCGGCCGGACAGATCTGCGAAGGAGACCCGCTCGCCCAAGGACGCAACGGCGTCGGAGTCCTTCAGGGAGACGACAAAGCTCGCTAGGGGGCGTAGGCCGTAGGTGTTTTCCACCGCGCGCGCATGCTCCGCCAGCGCCTCGATAGAGCGCCCCAGATAGCCATGAGTCTCATCGGTGCGTACGGGCTGCTCGAACGCACCCACCAGCGACACCGGCTGGTCATCCCGGACAGAGATGACGATTGCCTCGGGCACGGTCCGGTTGGCGAAGGTGTTCTGCTTCCCGGTGGGCATGGATAGGCAGAAACCCTTTACGAAGACTTCGAGAGCGCGCAGCGCGGCGTCAGTGTTGCCAAGGTTCTCGGCGAGCAGGTCGAAGTTGACGGTGGCGTAGCGGTACATCGTTGCCGAGGAGAACTCGACTGTGCCCATCATGCCGGCGCCGGCGTCCTCCTCCTCGGAACGGGACTTCGCGTCGTCGACGGCAGTGAAGAAGTCATACTCGTTCTCGGCGGCGTGGGTGGAGATCGCGTGCGCGACCTGGCAGGCGGCGTCTACGTTGAGATCCGTATCGTCGGCGACCATACGGCCGAACAGCGACACGTCCACCGCATGAGCTTCCTTGAAGATCTTCTTGACTTCTTTGGCGTCAACCTTGCCTCCGCTGCGGGCGGCGGCTATGGCGAGCTCTGCCAGTCGCGCGACCTGACTCGTTGAGAGGAACAGTAAGTAACCGGATTCCTGCGGAGCATCCTTCTTGCCTCGGGGTGCCGAGACCTTGATCTTGGTTGCCTTGAATACGTCCTCAGCCAGCGCGAGGGCGGACTCGGCGAGGTCGGGCGCCTCAGCCGCGATCTTGTTCGCCAGCAGTTCTACGACGCGCTTGGTGCGAACGCCGACGTCGGACGCGTCCAGGAGCTCGTTGAAGTACAGGCGCGTGGCCCGCTTCCAGGACTGGCTGGATACCCTCAGGCGGCGTACCCCACCGTAGGCCGCGGATTTGGGGGAGCCGGAGTCGTCGCGGTTGACGCAGGACGGCGGCAGGTTCTGGATGATGTGGAGGTCGACGTAGGTGCTCATTTCAGTTCTCCGGGGTTGAAGGTGTGGGGGCGGAATCGGATGCGGAATCGACAGCTGTTGTGCCGGTAGATGACGTGGAGCCGTCGGAGGCAGTGAGCCGGCCGTACTGGCGGGACCACCGCAGCCGGACATCCTTGGCACCTCCTGGACGTTGGAAATCAACCAAGTCATCGGCGAGCATGGCGTGATCCAGGGGGATGCGGTGGGCGCGCAGCTGGGAGACGAAACTCCGCAGATGATGGCGTAGCTCATTGACGGTTGTGGAAGTAACCAGGGCGTTGAACCGTGCACGCGCGGAAGGGTTCTCCTGGTCGCGCGTACCGATTAAATCCCGTGCTGCTTGGCCAAGGCCGACTCCGGGCTGGAACATGCCCTCGGTCCGCGACTGCTGGTGCACGGCATACAGGGCCATGGCGGTGTGCACTGCGAGCTCTCCCCATGTGGGAGCGTCTCCGGCACTGGACGCTACAGGCACAGCGGTCAACGACCAGACCTCGGGCAGCTCCCCGGGGGCTCGGTTTGCGGCCTTGCGTAGGGCGGCAACGTCGGCGCGCCCCTGAGATTCATTGCGCAGGTAGCGGGCCTGCAGACCATTCTTCCCACCTAGGCGCTTATCCACGAGCTGCCCGACATCTGCCTTTAGCCTGCGTTTCGGTTTTTGCGGCGGTGCTGTGCTCTGGGGCCCTGTGGGAGCATCGGCTTCTGGCTGCGTCATGCAACTGTCCTCTTTTCTTCATTGTTGGGCGCATCTTCGCTATCGGGCGGAGGGATGATCTTGTTGAGGGCGGCGCGGAAGAAGACCAGAGCGCGGCTGACGTCCATGCGTCCCGTTCCCTCGCCCCGACCGGCGAAGGCCGTGTACGGTGCTGCGGAAGCGAGTGCGTCCTGCTGGCGCCAGGCCTCCGACCGTAGGAGGGTCTGCCATTGCTCGCGCCCCGCTGTCGGGTCGATTTCCGCCAGGGAAGCGAGCCAGCGGGGGAACTCTTCGTCTATCACCTGGTAGAAGGCGGTGCTGGCACGGTCGCGAGCCGCCGATGCCGTATCCGGGCTGCCGCCACCGGCGCGGTCTAGATTTGCGGCGAGGTTGCGTAGCGCGCCGGCCACCTGCTCGGTCTGCTCCATGGCGTCCCGGACCACGGCAAGCAGGCGCGTTTCCTTGGGATCGAGCAGTTTCGCCGGTAGCACCAGGGTGTCATCAACCAGTTCGGAGACCACGGCTTCTTGCGCGCCATACTCGATGCCGGTGGCGTGCAATGGTATGAGGCCCGACAATGGAACGATTTCATACATCATGAGACCCTGGTAGAAGTCCACCACGCCGGGAGGCATAAATCTGGTCACCTCTCCCGCGCCCTTAACTGTCAGCGAGGGGCTGAGTTGCGCGATCAGCGAGGACAAACCCCGCCAGAAGGCTCGATCCGTCGGCAGTTTGCGCGGCATGTAGACGGGGGCCTCGAGCTTCTTGGTCTGTGGCTCGGAGAAGCGCCACGCGGTCATGGGCTCAACGGGGAAGCGGTTCTGCGGGGTGGCCTTGTCCCCGTTTCCAAGAAACAGTCCGGTTACCGAGTCGTCCTCACCGTGCAGCAGGACGCGTCGCGTCTGCCATGTGTAGCAGGAGACCGGGCCGGTTGGTTCCAGTGCCGGCGTACCTGCCGGGCCATCGGGATATCGTTCCCACGGGGCGAGGTCGAACTCCGGGTCGACATCGTGTAGGCCGTGTACCTCTTTGCAGACTACGGTGTTGAGCAGCAGCGTGCGCTCCAGGTTCTCTCCAGTCACAGCTACGGCGCCGATCTGCCCGGTCCACCCCGGACCGATCGGGTAGCCCTTTCCGTTCTTAACTTGCGGGTCGCCAACGGCGCCGGACCGAATACCTGAGGGGTCGTAGGCGTGGACGTGTACCAGCCACCTCGCGGCCTCCGCCCAACTGATGGAATCCAGGCCCTCGGCGATGCGGGTGGTGAAGAAGGGATTGCCATTGGGGACGTCCACGATGAGGGACTCCAAGCCCGAGATCTTGCCCGAAGCCGAGTGAATCCCGGCAACTTGAAAGAACGGCCGCTCGGGGTCGCGCAGGTCGAATCGGTCCCGGAAGCGCTCCAGATAAGCGGCGGCGTCCGTCCCGAGCCTTCCCGGCTCATCCCAGTACTCCTCCCACGCGTCCAGATCCTTCGGGCCGTCCATGGCGCGGTGGCAGATGGCCAGGAGTAGACGCAGAATCGCCATGTCCTGACTGGCGATCTCGCCGTGGATTCCCTCAATGCTTTCTGCATCGCGGAAGAGGGCGAGGAGAGAGACCTCAGCGGGTGTGCCGTCGAGTCGGGTCACCCTGATCCAGGGCTCGTCGAGAAGATTGAAGCTTGCTGTCATGCGTCGCGGACCTCCTTTAGCCCGGTGGTGGATGAGTATTCGAGGGTGGTTCCGGCCAGCTGTGCCCGGCCATCCTCAAGGAGGAGGAAGAGCTGCCCCCGGAGCTGTGGATCAGCCTGCCACGCGGGTACGACACGAATCTCAAGCTCATCAATCGCCTGGTCCATCTTGTCGCCCCTGGTAATACCGGCCGGCAGCCGTACGGCAGACATCACCATGGCCCGTACAAGGTCA
Organism: Actinomyces sp. Z5; assembly: GCF_003287795.1. Lineage (NCBI taxonomy): Bacteria > Bacillati > Actinomycetota > Actinomycetes > Actinomycetales > Actinomycetaceae > Actinomyces > Actinomyces sp. Z5. The sequence continues at coordinate 5,592 of NZ_QMIN01000104.1, read as the reverse complement.
CGGCCGGGAACCTGGTCCGTTGGAATCAAAGCCCCCGGAGCTCCGGGCGCGTGTGCCAGCGTCCGCAGCTCCTCCTGCCCGCCTTCCCGATGCAGCTCAAGCAGGATGACTTCCAACGAGTCCTCACCGTCGCGGACCTGTGCACGCCCGGTCTCCTCACTGTCCGACGCCGTAGTGTGAAGCCAGTCGATCAAAGAAGCGGACTCGCCACTGCGCTCGGGTTCTTCCAAGAGGAACGCCCGCGCGGCGTTCCGCTTCTTCTCGAGCTCTTGCGCGTAGGCGTCGCGCGCTTGCGCGAGCGCGTCCTGCCACGCTGGCGGCACGTTGGCGCCATCTCCATATACGGCTTCGATCAGCCCGTGGACGTCGTCGGGCACCGTCACGACTCCGCTGCCGTCGACGACGCCGCGTAAGGCGGCGGCGCTGAGCAGCATGTCGTGCCCGCCATAGATCGTTGCAGCTCCGGGTTCAAGCGAAGGTTCGCTTGAACCCGTCGTCGGAAGCCAATCTATGTAGCAGGTGGGCGTAGTGAGCCGGGGCGGACGCGGGCGGGTGTGGCGGTGCAGTCGGCCCATGCGCTGAAGTACCAGGTCGACGGGAGCAAGGTCGGTGACGAGCAGGTCGAAATCGACGTCAAGCGACTGCTCCACCACTTGCGTGGCGACGACGATAGCCCGGTGCGGGCGTTCGGGATGGCTGCGCGGCGGACCAAACCGATGAAGTAAGTCGGCGTCCTTGGTAAGGCGATCACCGATGGTGAAGCGGCCATGGTTAAGGGTGACATCTTCGCCGAAGTGCTCTCGCAGTGCCTCATAGGTCTCCTGAGCCCGCCCGACGGTGTTGCGGACGATTAGGGCACAGCCGCCGTCTGCGAGCTTGTCCTCCAGCAGTGGTAGCAAACCGTCTTTGCCGAGCTGTCGGATCTGGACGGTGGAGTGACGTCCCGCGGAGGTAACCGGGATGATCTTGGTGGATTCGCGACCGGCAGCAACCAAGCACGGGAAAGGCGTATTGATCGTCTCGGGGGCGGAGTGTTCGCTGAGCCGCTGTCCACTGGACAGCAGCAGGCCGCGGCGGTATGCATCAACCATCGCCGTGCAGCGTGCTTCCGACAGTGTCGCGGATAGCAGCACCACCGGCACGCCGTAGGCGGCCAGCCATGTCAGCGCCCGGTCAAGGTAGGCGTTCATGTAGGTCGAGTAGGAATGCACCTCATCCACCACAACTACCTTGCGGGACAGGCCCAGGTGGCGCATCGCCAGATGGGGCGAGCGCATCGCGCCGAACAGTAGATGGTCCACGGTGGTGACGACGAAGTCCGACAGCATCGATTTCTTCCGCCCACTGAACCACGCCATGATGGCCACGTCCGCCGCGCGCCGCCCTGCTGCATCGAGAGGTTTCTTGCTGCGTGCCTCCTCTTCGTCCCAGCCAATTCCCGTCGGCCGGGGACCGTCCGCCTGCTCGCCGCCGAGAGACCCGAACAACCGGTCACGCAGTTGGTAACCGCGGCGTCGTAGCTCCCGTGCCTCCTCATTCAGGCGGGCGCGACCGTGAATCAGCTGCACGGCGAAGTCCGAGGGAGCGCCGTCGTCGGCGTATGCCTGCTCGACGGCATCCAGCCAGTCCAATTCGCGGGAGAACATGGCGTCGGTAGTTGCCTGGGTCGGCAGAGCGAAGAGGATGCCCGAGCGTCCGGTGCGAGCGGCAAGCACCTCGGCGGCCATGAGTGCCGACTCGGTCTTGCCCCCACCGGTGGAGTCTTCAACAACCAGGATCCCGGGGAGTTCCATGGTGCGGGCGGCATCGAGCGCATGTGCCTGAACATCGGTGGCGCACGCGCCGTCGGGCAGCTTGAACCGCTGCGTCAGCAGCGAGTCGGCATCGGTGCCGGTGTCGCGCGGGTGCCACGGCGTCGGGATCTCCAGCAGCGACAGGCCCCGCTGAACACGGGCAGCATGGGCGCCGGGTGCGAGCAGGGTGGTGCCGTCGTCGTCCAAGGGAAGCAGCGGGAAATAGTCCTCCGTTGAAGCGATCCAGTCGGCCACGATGACCAGACCGGACAATTCAACGAGGAACGGTTGGGACCACTTGCGGCGGCTCCAAGCGCCTAGCAGGGGAGCGGCACCGGTAATGTTGGTTACGAAATCCAGCAGCTCACGGCGTGTACCATCCCAGGGCTCATCACCGAGCAGGTGGGCGTGGAGCGCGTATTCGGTGGTGACGTCGGCTCTTGTAGGCGGGATGCCGTGATGGGCCCCTACAACAGACGCCAGCGCCATGCTGCCGCTCCGGTTAGCGGCATACTCCATACGGAGCCAGCGCTGGAGGACGACGTGCCCAGCCAGCCCGTGCGGCATATTGCGGCGGTCGTTAGCGTCGAGTGTTTCGTGCTTTAGGCCGACCTCTCGCATTCGATCGTCGAGGTGCTTTACCTTGTCGGAGAACGCCGGCGAACACTTGCCAATGTCGTGGACACCTGCGATCCAGGAAGCCAGCAGACAGAACTCGTCGACGGGGGAGAGGGCGGAATCGGATCCGGCGAACTCGCGGTCAATGAGATCCTGGACGGTCGGCGCCAGCCAGTTGCGCGCCAGGTGGTCGGCCACGGCCGCACTGTCCAACAGGTGCAGCCACAGCGGCAGCCATACACGGCTGTCGGGGTCGTATCCGGACTTTGCCCACACGTACCGGGCGCGCACGGAGAGTGCCACGGGACTCCTTTGTCTAAGGGGATGCTTGACAGTAGATCTGCGGAGACGGTGGAGGTGCCGTAACGGGTGAGCTGCCACTTAGTTGTTACTTGTGTTCGCGGGTGCCTGGCTAGGCAGCATGGAGTCGCCCCGCTCCCACCTGGCCCCGCCGCGTCGTCGGCGCTAGCATGGGGCCGTCGTCGCGACTGGCGAAAAGGTGGTCACCACCGGGGAGCGGCGGCACGTCACGGGTCCGCCCGCACCCTGCGGTGGCTCCGGGACGCAGCAACGGAGAACCTGGTCGCCCGCCTGGGCCGAGGTCGACGCCAACGCGCGGCCCGCGCCGCGCACACATCAGGAGAACCATGACCGACTCCGCGGCCACCGCCCGCACCGCCCTCAACAACCAACCCCTGGCCGACCTCGACCCGGAGATCGCCAAGGTCCTCGACGACGAGCTCGCCCGCCAGCGTGGCACCCTGGAGATGATCGCCTCGGAGAACTTCGTGCCCCGCGCCGTCCTCCAGGCACAGGGGAGCGTGCTGACCAACAAGTACGCCGAGGGCTACCCCGGGCGCCGCTACTACGGCGGCTGCGAGGTGGTCGACGTCGCCGAATCCCTGGCCATCGAGCGCGCCAAGGCCGTCTTCAACGCCGAGTGGGCCAACGTCCAGCCGCACTCCGGCGCCCAGGCCAACGCCGCCGTCCTGCACGCCCTGGCCAACGGCGGCGACACCATCCTCGGCCTGTCGCTCGCCCACGGCGGTCACCTCACGCACGGCATGAAGATCAACTTCTCCGGCAAGAACTACCACGCCACCGCCTACGGCGTGGACGAGACCACGCACCGCATCGAGATGGAGCAGGTGCGCGAGGCTGCCCTGCGCGAGCGCCCCCGCGTGATCATCGCCGGCTGGTCCGCCTACCCCCGCCACCTCGACTTCGAGGCCTTCCGCTCCATCGCCGATGAGGTCGGTGCCGCCCTGTGGACCGACATGGCCCATTTCGCCGGGCTGGTCGCCGCCGGCCTGCACCCCTCCCCGCTGCCGTGGTCCGACGTCGTGTCCACCACCGTCCACAAGACCCTCGGCGGCCCTCGCTCCGGCATGCTGCTGACCAACCGCGCCGAGCAGTGGGGCAAGAAGCTCAACTCCGCCGTCTTCCCCGGTCAGCAGGGCGGCCCGCTCATGCACGTGATCGCCGCCAAGGCCGTCGCCATGAAGATCGCCGGCACCGACGAGTTCAAGGACCGTCAAGCCCGCACCCTTGAGGGTGCCTCGATCCTCGCCCAGCGGCTGCTCGCCGACGACGTCGCCGCCGCCGGCATCAAGCTGGTCACCGGCGGCACCGACGTCCACCTGGTGCTGGTGGACCTGCGTGACTCCGCCCTGGACGGCCAGCAGGCGGAGGACCTGCTGCACGACGCCGGCATCACCGTCAACCGCAACGCCGTCCCCTTCGACCCGCGCCCGCCGCGCGTCACCTCCGGCCTGCGCATCGGCACGCCGGCCCTGGCCACCCGCGGCTTCGGCCCCACCGAGTTCACCGAGGTCGCCGACATCATCGCCACCGCCCTGGTGGCGGGTGCGGCCGGCAAGGCCGACGACGAGCTGCTCGCCTCCCTGCGCGGACGCGTGCGCACGCTCACCGACGCCTTCCCGCTCTACCCGGGGCTGGCCCAGTGAGGGCCCCGTGGACGGGCGCCGCCCGCGTCCTGGACGGCAAGGCCACCGCCGCGGCGCTCAAGGCCGAACTGGCCGAGCGCGTGGCCGCCCTGCGTGAGCGCGGCATCACCCCGGGTCTGGGCACGGTGCTGGTCGGTGAGGATCCCGGCAGTGTCAAGTACGTGGCCGGCAAGCACGCCGACTGTGCCGAAGTCGGCATCGAGTCCATCCGCGTGGACCTGCCCGCCACCGCCACGCAGGCGGAGATCGAGGCGGCCGTTGACCGCCTCAACGGCGACCCCGCCTGCACCGGTTACATCGTCCAGCTGCCGCTGCCCGCCGGCATCGACACCAACGCCATCCTGGAACGCGTCGACCCCGACAAGGACGCCGACGGCCTGCACCCCACCAACCTCGGCCGCCTGGTGCTGCGCGGCACCGGTCCGATCACCTCGCCGCTGCCGTGCACGCCGCGCGCCTGCATCGAGCTGATCACCCGCCACGGCATCGACCTGGCCGGCAAGAACGTGTGCGTCATCGGCCGCGGCGTCACCGTGGGCCGCTCCATCGGCCTGCTGCTGATGCGCAAGGACGTCAACGCCACCGTCGACGTCTGCCACACCGGCACCCGCGACCTGGCCGCGCATGTGCGCCGCGCCGACGTCGTCATCGCCGCCGCCGGCTCGGCCGGCATCGTCACGGCCGACATGGTCGCGCCCGGGGCGGTAGTACTGGATGTGGGCGTCTCCCGCGTCGTCAATCCGGAGACCGGCAAGGGACGGATCATGGGCGACGTCGCCGACGGCGTCGACCAGATCGCCGCCTGGCTGTCCCCGAACCCCGGGGGAGTCGGCCCGATGACGCGCGCCCTGCTGCTGGCCAACGTCGTCGAGATCGCCGAGCGCAACGCCGTCGGCTGATACGCGCTGCGCCCGGGATCAGCGTGTCCGAGGAGCTGGTCGCCGCGCCCGCCTCCGCTGATACGCGCTGCGCCCTGGAGCAGCGGTTCTGGGCTGCGTCACCTGGTTGTGGCTCCCGCTGTGACACGTCTCGGATGAGCTAGGCGCGCTTCACGGGGCTATCTGGCTGACGGTTCGTACCTTTGCTTCGACGCTTCGTACTTCGGCGTGACGGTTCGTACCCGTAGGTGCCGAACCGTCGTTGTTATGTCTCAGGACATCGGTGACAGTTCTGTGTCAGGACATCGGTGACAGTTCGTGGGTTGTTGGGGGTGA
>NZ_QMIN01000103.1:93888-95551 GCF_003287795.1 Actinomyces sp. Z5 | reverse complement strand
TCGTGGCCGGTCCCACTATCATGGCGCCCATGGGCCCGGCCGGGCGCGACGTCGCACCCGGCCGGAAGGCAGCAACACACCAATCAGCAACGGAGCTCCGCATGACCGCAGCAACCACCCCCGCAAACATCGATTCGGCCAGCACCGCCCTCGGCGTCGAGTTCGGCTCGACCCGCATCAAAGCGGTACTCATCGACTCCATCGGCACCGTGCTGGCCGACGGGGGCTTCACCTGGGAGAACGAGCTGGTCGACGGCGTGTGGACCTACTCGATGGACGCCGTCGTCGCCGGCCTGCAGGCCGCCTACGCCGACCTGGCCGATCGCTACCGGGAGCGCTACGGCGCACCGCTGTCCGAGGTGGGGGCAATTGGCATCTCCGGGATGATGCACGGCTACCTCCCCCTGGACGCCGACGGGGAACTGCTGGCGGCCTTCCGGACCTGGCGCAACACCTTCACCCAGGACTCCTCCCGCACCCTGTCGGAACTGTTCGGGCTGAACATCCCGCAACGCTGGTCAATCTCGCATCTGCACCACGCCATTACCCACGGCGAGGAGCACGTGACCCGCATCGCCCACCTGACCACGCTGGCCGGCTACGTCCACTACCGGCTCACCGGCCGCCACATCCTGGGCGTGGGCGAGGCCTCCGGCATGTTCCCCATCGGCCCGGACGGACGCTCCTTCGACGCCGGCATGCTCGACGCCTTCGACCAGCTGGTCGACATGCCGTGGCGGCTGGCCGACATCCTGCCGGAGATCGCGCTGGCCGGGCAGGACGCCGGTCGGCTTACTCCCGCAGGGGCCCGCCTGCTCGATCCCACCGGGACGCTCCAGCCCGGGGCGAGGCTGTGCCCGCCGGAGGGCGACGCCGGCACCGGCATGGTCGCGACCAACTCGGTGCGCCCACGCACCGGCAACGTCTCCGCGGGCACGAGCGCCTTCGCCATGATTGTGCTGGAGCAGCCGTTGCGCAGCCTGGTGGAGCAGATCGACCTGGTGGCCACCCCGTCCGGAGCGCCGGTGGCCATGGCACACGCCAATAACTGCACCTCCGACCTGAACGCCTGGGTGGAGATCTTCTCCCAGTTCGCCGACGCCATCGGCCACCCCATCCAGCGGGGCCCGCTGTTCGACATTCTCCTGGGCGCCGCCGCCGAGGGCAATATGGATGACGCCGGGGTGCTGTCCTACAACTTCCTGTCCGGCGACGCCATCGTCTCTCTGCCGGAGGGGCGCCCGCTCACGCTGCGCCAGCCCGGCATCCGGTTCACCCTGGCCGGCCTGATGCGCTCACACCTGTTTGCCGCCTTCGCCTCCATGGCCTACGGGTTGAAGATCCTCAAGCAGAACGCCGACGCGCCGATCGACTCCATGTTCGCCCATGGGGGCATCTTCAAGACGCCCGAGATCCCGCAGCGGGTCCTGGCGGCCGCCTTCGACACCCCCGTGTCGGTCGGTCAGGCAGCCGCGGAGGGAGGCGCCTGGGGCATGGCACTGTTGGCCGGCTTCCTGCTGTGGGGCGACGGAACGCAACTGGCCGACTACCTGGAGCAGCGCATCTTCGCCGATCTGGAAGTCACCACCATCGTCCCCACACCCGCGGAGGTCGCCGAGTACGACCGCTATCTCGAGCGCTTCGTCGCCGCCCTGCCGCTGGA
>NZ_QMIN01000103.1:71127-93593 GCF_003287795.1 Actinomyces sp. Z5 | reverse complement strand
GGACGGCGGGCGGGGCGGGCTGCGGCGCGCCCCGCCCGCCGCTGTTGCTCGCCGGATGAGCCGATGTAGGTTTAGCTGGGTTCGTCGAGGCAATGGCGTCCGCCTCGGCTCCACTTCGGCTTCCTTCTTCCAAAACAAGAACAGCGACTTGGAACATGGCAACGATGAGCGACATCGCCCGTGAAGCGGGCGTCTCCCTGAGCACGGTGAGCTATGCCCTGAGTGGCAAGCGACCCATTTCTCCCGCTACACGCGAGCGTATACAGGAAGCCATCGAAAAGCTGTCATACCACCCGACGGCGTCCGCGCGCGCCCTAGCACTCAATCGCGCTTCGATTCTCGCCGTCGCGGTTCCGCTGCGTCCCGGAGCGAACGGACACGTCATCATGCAGTTCGTCCGCTCAATGCTCGGCACCGCTTATGAACGAGACGTAGACATCCTCCTGGTCACCGGGGAGGATGCCGATCATACTCAACGGGTTATCGAAGAGGGCAAGGCCGACGCCCTCGTAGTAATGGACGTCAGCGATAGCGATCCACGCATGGGATTCCTCCGCAAGCTGAGCAAGCCGGTCGTCCTCATCGGCTACCCGAAGCGCACCTACGGCCTTGCATGCGTCGACTTCGACTTCCGCGAAGCCGCTGCGCTGTGCGTACGAGAGCTCCACAGCACCGGTGCGCGCAAGATCTACATGATCCGCCCGCCTCAGGAGGCGCGCGAGCCTGTGTTCACCTACCAGCGACGCTCGCTTGAGGGCTTCCGCGATGGCCTGGACGATTTCGACCTGACTGGCGACGTCGTTGAGCTCCCCGCCTCTTACCCTGCAATCCTTCAGTGGGCTGAACAAGCGTTGACCGGCCCCGAGGCGCCCGACGCCCTTTTCGTTCACCATGAAGCCCTGCTGGCCCCCCTCGGACGTGTACTTCGAGATCTCAGCATTCAGATCCCCGACGCGCTCCAAGTAACCGCGATCGCTCCGGAAGATGTGGCGTCAGACGGCCCCTGGCAAGTATCGGGCACCACACTGCCAATCGAGGCAATCGGAGCCACAGCCGTGACCATGGCCCTCGATCTGGTGGACGACGCCGAACTCGCTCCCTCCGCGCAGCTCCTTGCGCCCCGCTTCACCCGTCGCGAGACCACGCGCTGATCGGGGCCACGCGCAGATGCACCCCTAACGGAGACCGTTAGCGCAACTGGAAATCGTCGAAGCGATTCGATAATATGCTTCGTACACCGACCGCACCACGCCGGTGCACGCCGACGCACGGAGGCACTCAATGACGAAACGCCGTACGCAGCACCCGCACGAATTCTCGGGAACCGCCGACACCAGGCGGCTCGAATGGGCCCGCAAGACAGTGGCCCAGCTCACTATTGACGAGCGCATCAGCTTCCTCCACCAGTATTCCCCGGGCGTCGAGCGGCTCGGAATCGGCCCCTTCGTAACCGGCACCGAGGCGCTTCACGGTGTGGCCTGGCGTGGACCAGCCACGAGCTTTCCCCAACCGGTTGGAATGGCGGCAACATGGGACCCCGACCTGCTCAGCAGAGCCGGCCAGGTCGTCGCGGCCGAAGTCCGCCAAATGAAGCAAGCGGATCCCAACATCAGCCTGACCGTATGGGCGCCGGTGGTGAACACCCTTCGGCACCCGCGTTGGGGTCGGACCGAAGAGGCCTACACGGAGGATCCCCTGCTCAACGCCGAGCTTGCCACCGGCTACGCGACGGGGCTCCGGGGCGAGGGCGAGCACTGGACGACCGTGCCCACACTCAAACATTTCCTCGCCTATTCCAATGAGACCGACCGCTCGGCCACATCCTCACAGCTAGACCCACAGCTCCTTGAGGAGTATGAGCTTCCCGGGTTTCTCACCCCCTTGCGGCGGGGCGCAGCGGGGTCCGTGATGCTCTCATACAACCTCGTCAACGGCCGCCCCGCCCATCTGAGCGAGCTGGTCAACACCAGGCTGCGCTCCGCCGTAGCCGAGCCGGACCTGCTCTTCGTCGTGACCGATGCGGGTGCCCCAAGCAACCTTTGGAGATCGGAGAAAGTGCTTCCCAACGCTCCCGCGGCGTACGCGGCGATGCTGCGGGCCGGGGTGGACTCCTTCACCGACCACGACTCCGACCCCGGCGAAACGATCGCCGCCGTTACGCAAGCACTGCAAGACGGACTGATCACGACCGCAGACATAGACCATGCCGTGGTCAGGCAGCTGGTGGCGCGCGCACGCACCGGAGAGTTCGATTCGCTCATGGGCCAGCCTCCGCGTGAAAGCACGCCAGCTATCGACCGCCCGCTGGCATGCGCCGTCGCTCGGGAGGTGGCGACACGCAGCATCGTACTTCTGACACATGGGTCGCGCGGGCGTGCTGCACTACCCATCGCCCCCCAAAGCGCCGTCGCTGTGATCGGCAATCGGGCCCACGAGGTGCTCCACGACTGGTACTCGGGAGACCTCATTGCCCCGGTGTCACTCGTGGATGAGCTGTCGACGCGGCAGCAGGTACCCGTAAAGGCCACCAAAGCCATCGAAGCGATTCGCCTATCGGTGTCGTCCGAGTCGTACCGGCGTGGGCAGTCCGCGACGGGCACTGCCTCGGAGTATGTCTTCGTCGGCGACGACGGATCATTGCGCCTCAGCCGTCCGCAGGCAGATGGCCCGCAGGTTTCGGCTCAACCCGTCCTCCTCGAGATGATCGATTTCGGCGAGAACGTCATTGCTCTACGCGGCGAAAACGGTCGTTACCTCCGCCCCGACGACTATGGCCAGCTCGCCCTCGAGGCGGAGGCAATCGGCGGGTGGGTGAGCCAGGAACTATTTCGACGCGAGCAGTTCTCGGATGGCCACTGGTTCCTGATCCATCGCGCTAGCGGACGCTACGTCGGGGTTGAGCACCATTCCGGCGCCCTCACGCTTCGCGGCACCGGGGCTGACAGTGGCGTGCCCTTCCGGGCGCAGTCTATGCAGACTCCAGAAAAGGCGTTCGCCGACGCCGCCCGTGGGGCCGACGTCGTAATCGCCGTCGTCGGGAACAATCCCTACGTGCACGGCCGCGAAACCGAGGATCGGCCGCACACGCACCTTTCCGAGCCGGATAAGGCACTCGTACGACGACTGCGGGAACTCCCCGAGGACGTCGCAACCGTGCTCCTCATCATCTCCTCCTACCCCTACGACCTCGAGGGGGCAGATGACGGCATTGATGCGGTGATCTGGTCATCTCATCTGGGCCAAAGCGAAGGCGAGGCGCTCGCCGACGTCCTGACCGGCGCGCAAGACTTCTCTGGCAGGCTCGCCCAAACCTGGCCAATCGACTCGGCTCTACCCGATCTGCTCGACTACAACATAGTGCGGACCAGGTCGACCTACCTTTATGGCCAACCGCACCGGTTCGCCTTCGGGCACGGCCTGTCGCTTGACGCTGCGCATTGGGAGCGGGCTGATTTGGAGTTGGGTCCGCACGCGGTCAACGTACACGTCGACATCGCCGCGCCACGGCAACGTTGTACGCGGGGCCCCCTCCGTGACGTGGTCCAGGTATACGCCGATCTGCCCACCAGTGCGTTCGGCCGCCGTCCGCTGCACACGCCGGATACCCGTCTGGTTGGCTTCGCCACCGCCACCATCATGCCCGGGCAGGACTACGCCTCGGTCGATCTCGTGATCCCATTCGATCGCCTCGAGGTCTTCGCACCTGATACCGCTGCCTGGGAACTCCCCGACGGCCCGTTCCGAGTTCGCATCGCCCGCTCCAGCGCCCAGGAAACAACCGTCTTCGAGCGTGTATTCGTCCTGCCCACTGACCTCACCCGGCGGCCTCAGACGGCCTCGGCCGCACCCGCCTTCATCGACACGAGTCGCGCCGAAGATCTATCCGGCCTCGTCCGCGCGGCCGCCTCCCCGGCGCATGGGGAAGAACTTAGGCCTGAGGCAGGCAGCGGTACCTGCGACTTCATCCTGCCCGCGGGAACGCGGGTCTCCGAGCTCCGGACGCGCCGGCTGGCGGATCCCTGCGCTATCACGTCTCCAGCGGCCGAAGTCGTTGACGCCATCACGGGTGAGCCGCTCCGGGTCCCACTTACCGTCAGTGCGGAAGATCCCTATGACGTGGGTCGAGTGCGCATTCGCCTCAGCGGCCCAATCGCCCTGTTGGGTATAGAAGCCGCAGCGAATTAAACACCCAGCACAAACCCCTGAATGATCCAAGGAAAGATATCTTCATGAAGTTTTCAAACGGCTACTGGCTTACCCGCGATAACGTCACACTTCTCCACCCCAGCGAAGTATATGACGTAAACATTGCCGAAGATGGTCACTCCCTGCGCGTATTCGCCCCCACACGCCATATTGCCTCACGAGGCGACACGCTCAACACCCCGGTATTCACAATCACCCTCGACGCACCGGCGACCGACGTAATCGGTGTACGTATCACCCATCACGGTGGCACCCCGACGCCGACTCCGGCCTTCCCCCTCATGCCAGGAAGCGAGGTCGACGCCGAGGTGAGGCGGGCGGACGATGGGTCTTCGGTCACCTTGCGCTCGGGACGGCTTGAGGCCCGCGTTCGCCTTTATGGGCCTTGGCTAGTCGAGTACTTCTGGGACGGGGCCTTCCTCACCGCGTCCACGGAGCGCTCCGTGGGCTATGCCCGCGTGCGCCCGACCTCAGGGCCGACCGGCGGAGACTATGACGACGGTGCACAACCACTTGACACCCATCTTGCGGCGGGTGGCCCCTACGTGTACGAACAGCTGAGTCTCGGCCCGGGAGAGCGCCTTTACGGCCTCGGGGAGCGGTTCGGCGCCTTCGTCAGGAACGGTCAGGCGGTCGACGTGTGGAATGCCGATGGAGGGACCAGCTCTGAGCAGGCATATAAGAACATCCCCTTCCTGCTTTCCTCACAGGGCTACGGACTCTTCGTGGACGACGCCGGCCCCGTCTCCTTCGAAATCGGTTCCGAGAACGTCTCCGCCACCCAGTTCTCCGTCCCGGGCGAGACGCTGCGGTACGAGATCTACGGCGGTGGGGAGCCGCTGGAAGTACTGGAGCGGTACACCGCCCGTTCCGGTCGCCCGGCTAAGCTCCCCGAGTGGTCCTTCGGCCTGTGGCTGTCGACCTCTTTCACCACAAACTACGACGAGGACACCGTCCTGTCATTCGTTGACGGGATGGCCGAGCGGGGCATCCCGCTCTCCGTGTTCCACTTCGACTGCTTCTGGATGCGCGGCTTCCACTGGTCGGACTTCGCGTGGGACCCCGCGACTTTCCCGGATCCTCGCGGTCTAATTGACAAGCTACACGCTCGAGGCCTGCGCGTATGTACCTGGATCAATCCCTATATTGCCGAGCAATCCCGGCTATTCGACGAGGCCGCAGACCGCGGCTATCTGCTGCGGCGTGCCGACGGCGCGATTTGGCAGACCGACCTGTGGCAAGCAGGCATGGGCCTGGTCGATTTCACCAACCCCGATGCCACCGCTTGGTTCACCGACAAGCTGGAGCAACTGCTCGACGACGGCGTCGATTGCTTCAAGACCGACTTCGGCGAGCGGGTTCCCGTGGACGGCGTGATGTGGGCGGGCGGATCGGACCCGCTGCGGGAGCACAACTTCTACACTCGCCGCTACAACGAAGCGGTGTTCCGTCTGCTTGAGCGGCGGCGCGGAACCGGCGAGGCGGTGCTATTCGCGCGCTCCGCGACCGCCGGCAGCCAGGCATTCCCGGTTCACTGGGGTGGGGACTGCGAGTCCAGCTACCCCGCCATGGCTCAGTGTCTGCGCGGTGGGCTGTCGCTGGCCGCATCGGGATTCGGCTACTGGAGCCATGACATCGGTGGCTTTGAGGGGACGCCGGACCCATTGCTGTTCAAACGCTGGGTCGCCTTCGGTCTGCTGAGCTCCCATTCTCGGCTGCACGGCTCGAACTCCTACCGGGTGCCCTGGCTCTTCGACGACGAGAGCGTCGATGTCATGCGCGAGTTCGCGCTGCTCAAGGACCGGCTGCGACCGTACCTGCTCAGCACCGCGGAGGGCGCCCGAGAGCACGGTCATCCCATGATGCGTCCCATGTTCATGCAGTTCCCGCGTGATCCCGCCGCACGGGACCTGGATCTGCAGTACATGCTCGGGCCCGACGTGCTGGTAGCACCCGTATTCCGTCCGGACGGTGCGGTCGACGTTTACCTGCCGCGGGGAGTTTGGCGACACCTCATAGACGGCGAAGTCGTTGACTGCGCAGACGGAGGCCGCTTCATCCGACGCGTCTACGACGTGCACTCCCTGGGGCTGTTCGCCCGCGAGGGCTCCGTGCCGATCGATTTGGTCGGAAGTGAAGGAGGCTCCCGGTGAGTACGTGCCATCAGCCGTTCGACCCTGGGCACCTCCTGTACGGAGGGGACTGGAACCCCGACCAGTGGCCGCGTGAGGTGTGGCGGGAAGACGTCGCCCTCATGCGAAAAGCCCACGTGAACACCGTAACCGTCTGCCCGTTCTCGTGGGCCTCCATGGAGCCCCGCGAGGGCCACTACGAATTCGGCTGGCTCGATGACGCGATCGAGCTACTCGCTGACGCGGGTATCGGATTCTTTCTGGCGACCCCGACTGCCTCTCCCCCACCTTGGTTCACCCTGGCGCATCCCGACGCCCTCGCCGTTACGCCCAGCGGCGTCCAGCTGCGCCACGGCTCACGTGACACCTATGCCATTGCGGCCCCTGCCTACCGCGAGGCATGCCGACGTATCTCCCGCTTGCTGGCCGAGCGCTATGGCAAGCATCCGGCACTGCGGGGGTGGCACGTGCACAATGAGTACGGAACCATCGATTACGGCCCGCATGCCGAGCGCGGGTTCCGTCACTGGCTCAAGGACAAGTACGGCGACCTCGATAATCTGAACGACGCCTGGGGCACCAGCTTCTGGTCGCAGCGCTACGGTTCCTGGGAGGAGATCCTGCCGCCGGTCGCCACACAGTATCTGCCCAATCCCGGGCTGGTTCTGGACTTCCGCCGGTATTCGTCCGATGAGATGCGCAGCGCCTACCTGGAGCAGGCAGAACAGATACGCGCGGCCGGTTCCACGGTCCCTATCACCACCAACTTCATGCTCCCGGACTGGAACAACCTCGAGCAGTGGTCCTGGGCCGAGGATTTGGACGTTATCTCCCTCGACCATTACCTGGACTCCACCTCTCACGAGGCCGAGGCGCACGTCGCCTACGGTTCCGACCTGGCGCGCTCCTGGAGCGGCGGCCCTTGGATACTCATGGAGCAGAATGCCACGCAGATCAAGCTGCGCGGCAGGGCTCTACCGAAGCCCCCCGAACGCACCATCCGCGATAGCCTGGGCTACATCGCACGCGGCTCGCAGTCATGCATGTTTTTCCAGTGGCGAGCCTCGACAGCCGGTGCCGAGCAGTGGCACTCGGGAATGCTCCCCCACGCCGGGGTCGACAGTGAGGGCTTTCGCACCGTCGTGCAGCTGGGACAGATCCTGAAACGCCTAGACGAGGTCCATCTGCCGCCCGTAGACGGACCGATCGTCCACGCTGACGTTGCGATCGTGTGGCACGCCGACGGCTGGTGGGCGCTTCAGACTCCTGACCTGCCCAGTGCGGACATCATCTATGCGAAGGAATTGCGCGCGACCCATCGCGCCCTACGCCGGCTCGGAATCGCCACCGACTTCGTCGCCCCCGGCGCCTCACTGGACTCCTATCGCCTGCTGGTCGTCCCCTGCCTGTATCCCATGGACGAGCAAACCGCCGCCTGGATCAGCGCTTTCGCCCGCACCGGCGGAACGGTGGTGGTCACCTATCTCAGTGGTTTGGCCGACTCGAATATGCGGGTGCTACCCGGCGGCTATCCAGGCCGCCTGCGCGATCTGCTGGGGGCCTACTCCGAGGCGCTGTGCCCGCTCGAGCCGGGCGTGCGGCACAGGCTGCTCAGCGCCCGGGGAAAGCCGTTGGACGCCGTTGCCTGGACCGAACACGTGCACCTTACGCACGCACGTTCCGTGTACTCATATGCGGAAGGCCCGCTTGCCGGTCTGCCGGCGATAACCTGGGCCCGGGCAGGCGCCGGGTCCGCATGGTACGTTTCCGCGCAGCTTACGCGGCCTTCGTTGCAGGACCTGTGGTGCCTCATTCTGCACGACGCCGACGTCAAGCCGACCGTCGTTGGCGCTGCTCCGCTAGGGATTGAAGCGGTTGTACGGCGTTCCCGCGACGCCGACTACCTCTTCCTGATGCACGATGGCGAGATCGACGTCGACGTCACCGCGCCTGGCGTCGACCTGATGAGCGGTATCGACCTCTCCGAAGGTGGCCTGCTTAGGGCCGGGAGTTGCACAGTCATTCGGCTTCAGCCCAATGCAGCCCATGCGGTGTCAGTTGCCATTCACAAGCCCGCCGACGACTCCACCCACCTCGAATCTGATCTCAACAGGGAGTACCAATAATGACCACCGAGGCCGATCTCAGGCCAGCCCCGTTGGCGGCAGCAGGAGCTGTACAGCACGAGCCCGCGCCCGAGTATGTCTGGCCGTCAGATCCGTTGGTCAGGCAGAGCCTTGGGCACTGGCAAGACCTCAAGGTAGGCGTCATCATCCACTGGGGGATCTATACCTCTATCGGGCAGGGCGGGTCCTGGTCCCTACACCGCGAAGACCTCGGCTGGTTCACAGACCCGCCCGAGGATTGGCATGGGACCGACGCCGAGTACCACACCTGGTACTACGACCAAGCCCGCACGTTCACCGGCGAAGACTTCGATGCGCAAGAGTGGGCCAGTGCCTGCGCAGCGGCTGGGATGCGGTACTGCGTATTCACCACAAAGCATCACGACGGGTTCTGCATGTACGACTCCCAGTACACCAATCTAAAGTGCACGTCCGAAGAGTCCGGCCTCCGACGTGATGTGCTCCGGGAAGTCACCGAGGCCTTCCGCGACAACGGCCTGGAAATGGGAGCGTACTTCTCCAAGGCGGACTGGTCGCGCCCGGAGTACTGGAACCGATCTGTACCAATCAAAGATCGCTTCCACAACTACAGCATCCATACCCATCCGCGGGCATGGAACCGCTTCGTGGAGTTCACCCGTGACCAGATCGAGGAGATCCTGACCGGCTACGGCCCATTCTCGGTACTCTGGCTTGATGGAGGTTGGGTCTGCGCGCCCAAGGAGCCGATTGACATCGACGGCATCGCGCGTACCGCACGCAAAGCGCAGCCAGGCATTCTCGTGGTTGACAGAGAGGTTCCGGGGCCACACCAGAACTACCTGACCCCGGAGCAGCAGCTTCCGTCAACTCCGTTGCGGGTGCCCTGGGAGGCGTGTATCTCCCTCACCAAGGAGTGGTGCGCGATGCGACCGGATGATCCCGCCAAGTCAACTGCCGAGACGATCGGCAACCTGGTGAGGATCGTCGCCGGTGGCGGTAACTACCTGATCGGCATCGGGCCCGACGCACGCGGGCGGATGGTTCCTTCAGTCAGGCGCTTCCTGCGAGATCTGGGCGAGTGGATGCAGGTCTGCGGCGAGGGCATTTACTCCACCCGCCCGCCCGAGAACCCGCCATCCGTAACGTCCGACGACGATCTGAGCTGGCACCTCACGCAGCGTGATGGAGCTCTGTACGCGTTCGGCCTCTCCGGCGCAGACTCGATTCCGGCTACTACCCTGCACGTCGGCGCCAAACTGAGCACAGTCAACATGCTCGGCAGCGGACCACTGCAATTCCACGCAGATGGCGATACGACCGTCGTTACTGTACCCCCGTCCGCGACACGGTGGGCAACCTGCCTGCGGATCGCGTTGGCATGAGTATTCGAGCAGGGGAGGCACCAAGTGGAGCCTGTTGATAACCGCACCGTCCGGGGTCTTTCGAGCTTCTTCACACTGGTAGCACTCAATCTCATCTACGTCGTCACCTGCATACCGGTGCTAACCATCGGGGCCGCAACCAGCGCGCTTCTAGAAACCATGGATGCAGTGCGCACCGATCCCGACACCGACATGTTACGCACCTACATGGCTGCACTGAAGTCCGACAAGATACGCGGCACCGTCGTCTTCTGGACCCTTTGTCTTCCAGCTCTCCTGGCGCTGTTCGCCATCAGCTTTTGGTGGTCCGTAGGCGGAGCGGCAGGCACTATCGCAGCTCTCGCGGCCGGGTTGTTCACGCTGTATCTCGCGGCAAGCACAGCGCACGGCATGCTCCTGGTTGCAACCCGCACTGCGCCTGCACGAACCACCATCCACAATTCGCTACTGCTCCCGGCTGCCGCGCCCGGACGCTCCCTCCTACTTGTTCTGGTTCCGGTCACCGAGATAGCGGTGGCCATCGCTGTGCCCGTGTCCCTGATCTTGATTCTGACGGTCGGACTCACCATCGGTGCACTCATACAAACAGCCGTCGCGGCTCCCCTCTACGCCAGCCTGTCTTGAGTTGCGGGTGCCGAATGCTAGACATCAACAGCGTCGAAGCGTATCGACACTCACGGTTGACCAGACCGCACAACGCGGGTACGCTGAGTCGACGTAGGGAGTCGGCAACCCCCTTGGAAACTAAGCGAGATCAGACGGTCCGCCATCATCTGCAAGGACGCAGCAACGCATCCGGTAATCATCGAACCGCTACGACCGATAAGGAGTAATCATGGCATTGCCACCAGCGCCGGCGTCGGTCGTTGCCGCCAACGAGAAAGCCGGGCGCTCACGTCGCCACGCGCAAACCGACCAGCCGCAGCACCGTCGTCCCAAGTCGTTCAAACTCTTCCTGTCGATCACACCGTTCCTGGTCCTGGTACTGCTGTTCAGCTACCTGCCACTGCTCGGATGGGTGTACTCGCTGTTCGACTTCAGGCCGGCCCGCGGCCTGGCCAATTCTGAGTTCGTGGGGCTCCAGTGGTTCCGGATGCTGGTCCAATCACCAACCCAGGTGCATCAGATCCTGCGGGTGCTCGCCAACACGCTGGGGATGAGCTTCCTTGGTATCGCGACGTCGGTACTCCCCCTGGGCTTCGCCGTGCTGCTCAACGAAATCCAGGCCAAGTGGTTCAAGAACCTCGTCCAGACGCTGACCACGCTCCCGAACTTCATCTCGTGGGTACTCGTCTACATGATCGCATTCGCACTATTCTCGTCAACCGGAATGGTAAACTCGACGATGCTGTCGCTCGGGCTCATCGACGTACCGGTCAAGTTCCTGGACTCCGGCTCACACGTCTGGCTCAAAATGACCGCATGGGGACTGTGGAAAGGACTCGGATGGGGCTCGATCATGTACCTGGCCGCCATTTCCGGAATAGACCAATCCCTATATGAGTCGGCGAAGGTTGACGGCGCCGGGCGCTTTAGGACCATGTGGTCCATCACCATCCCACAGCTACTCCCCACCTATTTCGTGCTGCTCATGCTCTCGATCGCAAGCATCTTGAACAACGGCATGGAACAGTACTACGTGTTCCAGAATGCCTTCAACAAGCAGCACATCGAGGTTTTGGATCTGTACGTCTACAACGTCGGCATGGGCGGCAATAACCTATCCCTCGCGACCGCGATCAGCATGCTCAAGTCGATCGTATCCGTCGTACTCCTTCTATCTGTAAACGGCCTGTCGAAGCGCCTGCGCGGAACTTCGCTCATCTGAGGGGTGTAGAACAATGCTCAAGTCCAAGCGGCCCACAGTTCCGCAGGCCCGCCGCATGAAGCGCACCCGCGGAGATGTTGCCTTTCACATCGCCAACTACACCGGTGCGGCCCTGCTCGCCTTCGTCTGCGGATATCCCTTCTACTACCTGATCATCAACTCGATCAGCGCCAACAACGTCGCCGCGTTGGGCGACGTGCGCTGGCTGCCAGAGGGAATCCATTTCAGCAACTACGCCAGCGTATTCCAACTCAGCGGACTCTCGCAGGCCGCGGCCGTGTCCGTGGCACGAACCGTGATTGGGACCGCATGTACCGTACTTGCGTCGGCATATCTGGGGTTCATGTTCACCCAGGAGCGCTTGTGGAAGCGTGCCTTATGGTATCGGCTCGTCGTCATCACCATGTACTTCAACGCAGGCATTATTCCCGTCTTCATCGTCATGTACGCGTTAGGACTTACCAACAACTTTCTCGTGTACATCCTGCCGGCTATCGTCCAGCCCTTCAATATCATTCTCGTGAAAACCTATGTCGAGTCGATGCCCCACGAGCTGCAGGAAGCCGCCGAGGTCGATGGCGCCAGCACCGTACAAGTATTCGCTCGCATAATGCTGCCGAACATGACCCCGATCCTGGCAACGGTCGCGATCTTCTCCGCGGTGGCGCAATGGAACAGCTTCCAGGATACCCTGATGTACATAACTGACAAGAGCCTATACACATTGCAGTACCTGTTGTACACCTACATCAATCAGGCGGACAGCCTCGCTCAAATGGCTCAGCAGTCCGGGGGCAACCTCGGTTCCGTCGCCGCGGCGGCAACTGCCCAGACGGCGACCTCGATCAGAACCACCGTAGCGGTCGTTGTCGTATTGCCGATTCTCTTCGTATACCCGATGTTCCAGCGCTACTTCGTCAAGGGAATCATGCTCGGCGCCGTCAAAGGCTAGTCAGTACTTCTTCAGTCATCCAGCCATCCACTATTCCTCACCCCATCAAAGGAGATGCACATGGCCACCTCAATCTCACGCCGATCGCTATTGGTCGGAGCAAGCGCCGCGTTCGGCCTGCTGACACTGGGAGCATGCGGCAAGAACAACGCATCCGGTTCATCGTTCAGCAACGCGGATGCCACCGCATTCCCAACCACGTGGTCCGACACGGCTAAGTTCGAAGTGTTCGACGGCCTCGCCAACCAGGCGGGCGAGCAACCCGGTTGGTTCGGCAAGATGGTCTCGGACCGCTATGGCCTCACTCTCAACTTGGTGTCGCCCAACGTCGCCGGAGGTGGCGACACGCTGTACAACACGCGCGTCACGGCGGGCAACTTGGGTGACATTGTGGTGGTCAGTGTTGGTAAGCAAATGAATGAGCTGATCGACGGCGGCCTGCTCATGGACTTCACGCCGGTATACGGCGCCATGAAGAATGTGGCACGCTTCGACGCGGCAGTCCAGAAGCTGAACGAGGACAAGGACGGACTGTACGGACTGCCCACCCAGATCTCGACGCTCAAGCCTACTGAACCCAGCGAAGGCATTGACCCGACGTTCGGTCCCTTCGTGCGTTGGGACCTCTACAAACAGATCGGCTACCCGGAGATCCCGACTCTCGAAGACCTGCTTCCGGTACTGCAGCAGATGCAGGAGGCCCAGCCCACCGCGGACAATGGTAAGAAGACCTACGCCATCTCCCTGTTCAAGGATTGGGACGGGAACATGATGAACAACGCCAAGCAGCCGGTGTGCTACTACGGCTATGACGAGATCGGGTTCGTACTCGCCAAAGCTGATGGCTCCGACTTCCAGGGAATCCTCGACGATGATGGCCAGTACCGCCGTGTGCTCAAGTGGTTCTTCGACGCGAATCAGCTTGGTATCGTCGATCCGGACTCGACGACGCAGAACTATGACACGTTGTTCTCCAAGATGCAGGCCGGCCAGGTCCTCTTCTCATTCTGGCCCTGGCAGGGTCAGTCTGCATACAACACCGAGGAGCACATGGCGGCCGGTAAGGGCTTCGAGATCGCCCCACTCGCGGACATGAAGGTCTTCTCCTACGGTGCCGAAGCGGTCGGCGGCCAGCAAATCATCGCTATTGGCTCACAGGTAAGCGACCCGGACCGCGCCGCAGCCTTCCTCGACTGGCTGTACAGCTCGGAGGGGGTATCTTGCAACTCCAGCCAGACGATGGGCGCTGCAGGGCCGCGGGGCCTCACCTGGGATATCAACGCCGACGGCAAGCCCGAGCTCACGGACTTCGGCCGCGAGGCGCTCCTGGGCGACGACGCGGACGTCCCCAGCGATTGGGGAACCGGCACCTACAAGGAAGGCGCCTCGTGGCTCAACGTAACGACCGTACTCGGTAACGACATCGACCCCGAAACCGGCTACCCCTTCAACTACAAGATGTGGGAGACATACCAGGAGACCACCGCTAACCCACTCTCCGAGGACTGGTCGGCCAAGATGGGCGGCGCAACGACAACAATGCAGTACCTCCAGGACAACGACATGTTGGCGGTCGCCCCGGGCGCTAGCTACGTGGCTCCCGACGATGACTCACAGACCGAGTCGCTGCGCAACCAGGTAAAGTCCGTCATCGTTGAAAGCTCCTGGAAGATGGCATTTGCCAGCGACGAGGCCGAGTTCGACTCCCTATGGGAAGACCTCAAGGCCACCGCCGATGGACTGGGCTACCAGGACGTCCTTGAGGTCGACATGTCCAACGCAAAGGATCAGCAGGCCGCGCGCGAGGAGATCGTGGCACAGTTCGGCTGAGTTCCCGTGACGTCCCCACCCCGGGTGTTGGTCGTGATGTATCACTCCGACGAGCACCCGGGGTGTTGGCTAAACCGGTTGCGGCGCCACGCCGTGGTCCTCGTTCATCCTTGGGCCCAGTATTCCCAGCAGGCACTGCGCTCGGGCGGCGCCCAGGCGTCGTCGGCTGTGCCGACCTCACCCTTGGCCTGGTTGATCACCAACGCCGGCAGGCTCGGCTCGCCGCGCTCGGCGCAGTCGTGTCCGAGCATGTGCAGCAGCGGGCCCATGTGGCGAGGCAGGACGGTGCCGCCGATCGCCTCGCTGAGCTCGCCGTAGGTGACGACCTCACGGTGCGCGGCGACGTCGATCAGCACCTCGCGAGCACGCATCACGGCTTCGGCCAGCCGCGGCGTCAGCGTGTACCTGCGCTCACCCACCGGGTAGCGCTCCCCCACGGTCAGCGCGAGTTCACCTCCCGCAGGCAGCTCGGGCTCGGGCGATGCCCCAAACGCAGACGATGACACCCGTTCATCCTCCCAGATCCTGACGCAGGCGTGGGCGGAGGTCAGGGCTCGCGGCTGCGAATACCGTGCGGCCCTGTCAAAATGAGCGCATGTCTGCATCCGCCTTCCCCTCCGTTCCCGTCTCCGGCGAGATCAAGCTCGGGCAGTTCCTCAAGCTCGCAGGCCTAGTGGAGGACGGAGCCGACGCCCGCATCGCCATCCAGTCCGGCGACGTCACGGTAAACGGCGAAGTCGAGACCCGGCGCGGGCACCGCCTGGCCGACGGCGACGTCGTCGTCGTGGACCTGCCGATGGGTGCGGCCGGCGCCGTCGTGACCGCCGCGCCCTGAGCCGCCCACCCCCGTAACCCGCCTGTCCCCTGCGTGCGGCGTCTAGTACGAGCTTTTGCACCCTGGTGTATGGCAAATAGCCGCACACCAGGGTGCAAAAGCTCGCAGTAGAGCAGTAGCCCGCACCGGGGCAACACGGCCGTGTGATCTCACCGGCGTCCACAGGGAGCACTCACGACACCCCACGGGCGTTCCATCAACAGCCCTCGGAACCCACTGCTCGCAACCGCCGCAGGCTTGAACCATGCAGTCCTACCCGACACCTCCACCGCTGCCCTCCGTCAAGTTCACCGCCGAGCGCACGCGCCGTTCCCTACCCGCCGGGGACAACCTGATAGCAGTGGATCGGGGCGCCTACGTGCCGCGTCCGGACTCGGCTGCTCCACTGTGGTCGCAGCGGCAATACATAACGCTGGCACGGTGCGAGGCCGTGCTGCATGCCCATACTTCGGCGATCAGTCTCACGCATGAGGCCGCTGCGGTTGTCCAGGGCATCGCCATCCCCAGTGCCGAGCCCGACATCCGCGTCGCAGTACCGCACAACCATTCGCGCACGCGCAGGCCCCTACCCCAGCAGACATATGTTCATGCCAACAGCAGGCACTCCGGCCGGCGCGTCGCTGCCGTTCGCTCGACGACCGCCCCGGTCCTAGACGACGTCCGCGTGGTCGGCGGCCTGCGGGTGACAACACCGCTGCGCACCGCCATGGACTGTGCCTTTGACCTGCCCGCGCTTGACGCGATCGTGGTAGTTGACTCCGCTCTGCGCGCTGTTTGCCGACCCGACCGCTTCACCGGTCGTTGCTGCGGCGATCTCTCCGCGACTGCCGCGATTGACACGCTGAAAGCGATGATTGAGGAGCAGGGACTGCGCGCCGGCAAACGGCGAGCACGCGCCGTCGTCGACATCGCCGACCCGCGAGCGGAGTCTCCCGGCGAAAGCATGCTGCGCGGAGTGGTCCACGCCGTCGGCCTACCGGATCCACAGATACAGGAACGCTGGCTCGATGACGGCGAGATGGCCGAGTACTTCTTGGACCTCGCCTGGCCCGAATATCGCCTCGCCCTGGAGTTCGACGGCTATGGCAAGTACCGCGCCAGCAGCGACCTTCGCGATGAGAAGCACAGAGAGATGCGACTACGCAACGCCGGGGGCTGGCAGGTACACCGCGTCGAGTGGGGCGACCTGCGCGATCGCGAGTCCTTCGGGCGACGGCTGGTGGACTTGTTCCCACCATCCGCGGCGCGCCTGACACGACGCCGGAAGGACCTGTGGTTGTAGGCCGCCGAGCACACCGAGCCACGTACCACTGACACACGCAAAACCCGTCTGGTACGAGCTTTTGCACCCTGGTGTATGGCAAATAGCCGCACACCAGGGTGCAAAAGCTCGTAGTAGGGCACAAAGGGTCGCAGCAGGCCGGCGGTCAGCGCTTGAGACAGCCGGGGCCCAGCAGCGCCTTGATGTCGGAGTAGAAGGCCGCAGACGCCTCCACGCGCAGGGAGTTGTCCAGCTGGGTGCGCACCTCACGGCCGGGACTGGTCAGCGTCAGCCGCACGGTGGACATGCCCGGGTGCTTCTCCAGCACCGTCTTGAACTGCTCCACCAGCGGGCCGGTACAGCGGTTGGTCGGCAGCGTGATCGTCACCGCCTCGTGCGTGGCGCTGGACACGTCCGGCACCGTCATCTCCTGCACGTACAGGGCGACCTGCCCGTCGCGCCGGTTCAGGCGCCCGCGCAGGGTCACCACCGTATCCGGCGCCAGCATCGTGGAGACCGTCTGGTAGGTGGAGGGGAAGAACAGGGCTTCGATGCTGCCGCCCAGGTCCTCGATCTGGGCGATCGCCCACAGGTTTCCCTGCTTGGTGGTCTTGCGGGTCAGCGAGGTGATCAGCCCGGCGATGGTGACCATGGCGCCGTCGGGCCGGTCGTCGTCCTCGATGAGGTCGGAGATCTCGGTGTCGGCCAGCTTCGACAGGGCGCTCTCCAGCCCGAGCAGCGGGTGGTCGGAGACGTACAGGCCGAGCATGTCACGCTCGTAGGCGAGCTTCTCCTTCTTGTCCCACTCGGGCAGGTCGGGCACCTCCGAGGAGAAGACCGGGCCGGAACCGAAGCCGGCATCGGCGGCCTCGCCGCCCCCCTCCCCCATGAGGGAGGCGAACAGGTCGAACTGGCCGGCGGCCTCGTTGCGCTTGACGCCGATGATCTCATCGACGAAGTCCTCGTGGCAGGCCTGCAGGGCGCGCCGGGACTTGCCCAGCGTGTCGAAGGCGCCGGCCTTGATCAGGGAGTCGATGGTGCGCTTGTTGCACACCACCGCCGGGACCTTGTCGAGGAAGTCCTCGAAGCTGGTGAAGTCGCCCTTCTGCTCGCGCGCCTGCACGATGGCGTCGACGACGTTGGCGCCGACGTTGCGGATGGCGCCCAGGCCGAAGCGGATGTCCTCGCCCACGGCGGAGAACTGGGCGCGCGAGGCGTTGACGTCCGGGGGGAGCACCTTGATACCCATGTGGCGGCACTCGCCCAGGTAGACGGCCAGCTTGTCCTTGTTGTCCTTCTGGGAGGTGAGAATGGCCGCCATGTACTCGGTCGCGTAGTGGCACTTGAGGTAGGCGGTCCAGTAGGTCACCACGCCGTAGGCAGCCGAGTGAGCCTTGTTGAAGGCGTAGGAGGAGAAGGGGACGACGACGTCCCACAGGGTCTGGATGGCCTCCTCGGAGTAGCCGTTGTCCAACATGCCCTGCCGGAAGCCGACGAACTCCTTGGCCAGGATCTCCGGCTTCTTCTTACCCATGGCCTTGCGGAGCTTGTCTGCCTTGCCCAGGGAGAAGCCCGCCAGCTCCTGGGCGATCCTCATGACCTGCTCCTGGTAGACGATCAGGCCGTAGGTGGTGCCCAGGATCGGATCCAGAACGTCCTTGAGCTCGGGGTGGATGGGGACGATCTCCTGCATGCCGTTCTTGCGCAGGGCGTAGTTGGTGTGCGAGTCGGCGCCCATGGGGCCGGGCCGGTAAAGGGCGCCGACGGCGGAGATGTCCTCGAAGTTGTCCGGCTTCATCAGCCGCAGCAGGGTGCGCATGCCGGAGCCGTCCAGCTGGAAGACGCCCAGGGTCTCCCCGCGGGCGAGCATCGCGTAGGTCTCGTGGTCGTCCAGGGAGATGTTGTCGATGTCCAGAGCCGGCTTGCCGTTGGCGACGATGTTGTCCAGGGCATCGGAGATGACCGTGAGGTTGCGCAGCCCCAGGAAGTCCATCTTGAGCAGCCCCAGGTGCTCGCAGGTGGGGTAGTCGAACTGGGTGATGTAGGCGCCGTCCTGAAGCCGCTGCATCATGGGGATGATGTCCGTCAGCGTCCGGCTGGACATGATGACCGCGCAGGCGTGTACGCCCCACTGGCGGGTCATCCCCTCCAGGCCGCCGGCCAGCTCGACGATCTTCTGCGCGTCGGGGTCCTCGGTGTGCAGGTCGCGGAACTGTTGGGCCTCCCCGTAGCGTGGGTCCTCGGGGTTGAACATGCCCTTGATGGTGATGTCCTTACCCATCACCGACGGCGGCATCGCCTTGGTCAGGCGGTCGCCGACCGCGTAGGGGTAACCCATGACACGGGAAGAGTCCTTCAGGGCCTGCTTGGCCTTGATCACGCCGTAGGTGACCACCTGGCTGATCTTGTCCGCGCCGTACTTGTGCTTGACGTACTCCAGCACCTCGTCGCGCCGGCGCTCGTCGAAGTCGACGTCGATATCCGGCATGGAGATGCGCTCGGGGTTGAGGAAGCGCTCGAAGATCAGCCCGTGGTTCAGGGGGTTGAGTTCGGTGATGCCCATCGCGTAGGCGACCATGGAGCCGGCGCCGGAGCCGCGGCCCGGGCCCACGCGAATGCCCTGCCGCTTGGCCCAGTTGATGTAGTCGGCCACCACCAGGAAGTAGCCGGGGAAGCCCATCTGCACAATCACGCCGATCTCATACTCGGCCTGCTTGCGGCAGTCCTCGGGAATGTCGCCGTGGAAGCGGCGGTCCATGCCCTTCCAGCATTCCTTGATGAACCAGGACTCCATGGTCTCCCCCTCGGGCACGGGGAAGGCCGGCATGTAGGACACGCCATCGTCAACCGTCTGGAAGTTGACGTTGCACTGTTCGGCCACCAGCAGCGTGTTGTCGCAGGCCTCCGGCATCTCCTTGAACAGGGCCCGCATCTCCCGGCCGGGACGCAGATAGTAGGTGTCGCCGTCGAACTTGAAGCGGTCGGGGTCCGAGAGCACCGAGCCGGAGTTGATGCACAGCATCGCGTCCTGCACGGTGCGGTCCTCCGGACGCACATAGTGGGAGTCGTTGGTGGCCAGCAGGGGGGCGTCCAACGCCTTGGCGATGCGCAGCAGGTCCTTGGTGACGCGCCGCTCGATCTCCAGCCCGTGGTCCATGAACTCCACGTAGAAGAAGTCCTTGCCGAAGATGTCCTGGAACTCCCCGGCCGCCCGCAGCGCCTCGTCGTACTGGCCCAGCCGCAGGCGCGTCTGCACCTCGCCCGAGGGGCAGCCGGTGGAGCCGATCAGGCCCGCGGAGTAGCGGGACAGCAGTTCGCGGTCCATGCGCGGAGCCTTGCCCCACTGCCCCTCCAGCGAGGCGTAGGAGTCCAGCCGCATGAGGTTGTGCAGGCCCTCGTCGTCGCGAGCCAGCAGCGTCATGTGCGTGTAGGAGCCGCGGGCGGAGACGTCGTCGGAGCGCTGGGACTCATCTCCCCAGAACACACGGGTCTTGTCGAAGCGGGAGGTGCCCGGCGTCATGTACGCCTCCACCCCGATGATCGGCTTGATACCGGCCTGCTTGGCGGCCGCGTAGAACTCGTAGGCGCCGAACATGTAGCCGTGGTCGGTGATGGCCAGGGCACGCTGCCCCAGCCGTTTGGCCTCGGCGACGTAGTTCTTGATCTTCCCGGCGCCGTCGAGCATGGAGTAGTCGGTGTGAACGTGCAGGTGGACGAAGTCGTCGTAGGGCTCCTGACCGTCGGTCTGCTCGTCCACCGTCTGCGCAACGCTCGTGTCTGCCATGCGGCTCATCTTAGGAGCGTGTGAGCGTGCGGGCCATGTCCTGATGCCAGATGCCGGCATCCAGGTAGCGCTCCCCGGTGACCACCCGGTAGCCACAGCGCCGATAGAAGCCCATGGCCGTTTCCTGCGCCGCCAGCACCACGGTGACGGCGCCCTCCACGGACGCGTACCGCAGGGCGGCCTGCTCGACGGCGGCGACCAGGCGCGCCCCCAGCCCGGTGCGTCGGGCGGGGCGTCTGACGGCCAGGCGTCCCAGGTGGACCTGCCCGGGGCGGTCGGGTTCCAGCAGCAGGCGCGCCGCGCCCAGTGGGGCGCCGTCCGCGCCGCAGGCGAGCACGTGGATGGTGGTGGCCGCGAAGTCGCGGGCGTCGATCTCCAGGGCGAGGGGGACGTCCTGCTCGTCCACGAACACCTCCAGACGCACGTCCGCCACCGCGCGGCGCAGCTCGTCGAGGGCGGGGTCGGCATCATCGCCGCGGGCGGTGGCGAAGCGGATGGGGGCGACGACGGCGCGCAGCGGCGTGATGCGCAGCGGCGGGTGGCCGGTCGGGTCAGGTGCGGTCATTGGCGGCAGGCGGTTCAGGGCAGGCGTAGGACTTCCAGGGCCCGGGTCAGGTCCTCGGGGTAATCGCTGTGGAAGGTCATCCGTCTGCCGGTGAGCGGGTGGGCGATGGTCAGTTCGGTGGCGTGCAGCCACTGGCGTCTCAGGCCGGTCTGGGCGCTCAGGGTGGGGTCCGCCCCGTAGGTGGCGTCTCCCACGCAGGGGTGGCCGACGGCGGCCATGTGCACGCGGATCTGGTGGGTGCGACCGGTCTCCAGGTGGACCTCCACCAGGCTGGCGCGGGGCATGAATTCGATCACGTCATAGTGGGTGATGGACTCGCGCCCGCCGTCGATGATGGCCATCTTCCACTCCCTGCCGGGGTGACGGCCGATGGGGGCGTCGATCGTGCCGGAGGAGGGGTCCAGGTGGCCTTGGACGACGGCGTGGTAGACCTTGTCGACGGTGTGCTCACGGAAGGCGCGCTTGAGCACCGAGTAGGCCCGTTCCCCCTTGGCGACGATCATGACGCCGGAGGTGCCCACATCCAGCCGCGAGACGATGCCCTGTCGCTCGGCGGCGCCGGAGGTGGCCACCGATATGTGCATGGCTCGCAGCGCGCCGAGCACATCGGGACCGTCCCAGCCGACCGACGGGTGCGCGGCCACGCCGGCGGGCTTGTCGACCACGACGATGTCGGCGTCCTCGTACAGGATTCTCATGCCCTCCACCGGGGTGGCAGCCGGCGCGGGCGGGCGCGGGTCGGGCAGGTCGGCCTCGATCGTGGTGTCGGCCTCCAGCCGCTGCGCCTTGTCCGCGGCCGCGCCGTCGATGCGGACCCGGCCGGCGGCGCAAAGGGCCTCAACCTTGGAGCGGGACAGCCCGGTCATGCGGGCCAGGGCCGCGTCCAGCCGCTGCCCCACGAGCCCGTCCGGAACGGGCAGCAGCCGCAGGCTCATGCGTCGGTCTCCGCATGCCGACCGCGCCCCTCGCCAGCACGGCTGCCGTCCAACTCGCGGCCGCGCACGGACAACACCATGATGATGACGGCGGCGCCGACGATGGCGATGTCGGCCACATTCCCCACGAACCAGCCGCCGTAGTCGATGAAGTCCACCACGTGTCCGCGCAGCACGCCGGGGGCGCGCACCAGGCGATCGATGAGATTGCCCACCGCGCCGCCCAGCACCAGGCCGAGCGCGACCGCCCACCACATGGAGCCCAGTCGTCGGGAGATGCGAATCACCACCACGGTTACGATGATGGCGATCAGGGCGAAGATCCAGGTCTGACCGGTGGCGAAGGAGAAGGCGGCGCCGGGGTTGCGCAGCAGCGTCAGCGTCAGCCAGTCGCCCAGCACGCGCACGCGGTGCCCATCCGACAGGGCTGCTACCGCCCACACCTTCGTCAGCTGGTCCACGGCCACCACCGCGACCGCCAGCGTCCACAACGCCGCCAGGGGGCGGTGCGGACGCCGGACGGACGCCGTCTTGGTCGCCTCCGGCATGCCGGCGGAGGTCGGCGTGTCCGGCGTGCCGGCGGAGGTCGGCCGGATCGGCGTGACGGGTTCGGGAGTCTCGCTCATGGTCCTCCGTGGAGTTCAACGG
>NZ_QMIN01000103.1:65429-70835 GCF_003287795.1 Actinomyces sp. Z5 | reverse complement strand
GGGGCGGCGGCCCGGCTGGGCCCGCCGCCCCGACCGGCGGATGTCATGACGCGGTTGCGGCGTCGGCGCTGCCGTTACAGGCTGGGCGCGGCCGACGCGTTGCCGTCCTCGACGGTGGTCAGCAGGTTCTGCAGGTAGCTCTTCAGGCGCGTGCGGTAGTCGGACTCGAAGCGGCGCAGTTCGTCGATCTTGTGCTCCAGGCCGGAGCGCTCCTTCTCCAGCTGCGCCAGGGTGCGGTTGCGCTGGTCCTCGGCCTCGCGCACGACCTGCTCACCGGTGGCGCGGGCCTCGGCGATGATGCGCTCGCCCTCGGCCTTGCCGTTGGCGACGTGCTCGTCGTGCAGGCGCTGGGCCAGCTCGAGCATGCCGGAGGCGGCGGCCGGTTCCTGGGACTCGTCGGCGACCGGCACGACGGGAGCCGGCTCGACGACGGGCTCCACCACCGTGGTCTCCCGCGCGGCGACCGGCGCGGCCGGGGCGCCCTCACCCAGCTCGGCGATGCGGGCGTTCGCGGCCTCAAGCTTGGCCTTCAGGTCGGCGTTCTCGGCCTCAAGCTGACGCATGGACTCGACGACCTCATCAAGGAACTCGTCGACCTCGTCCTGCTCGTATCCCTCGCGGAACTTGGTTGCCTGGAACTTCTTATTGAGGACGTCGTCTGCGGTTAGCAGCGTCATAGTCGTCACCTCGGTGTCGTTACGGAAGATGCCACGAGCACCGGATGACCGGCGACTCATGCGGACAGATTACCTGAACTCCAGGTTCAGGCCACATTCGGAGGCGCATGTCACGCGCCCGGTGTCGCCCCTGCCTGCCCCCTTAGCCTTGCATTGGCGCGCTCCAGGCGCGCAACTCGGGCCTTCGCGGATGCCAACTCGTTCTCAAGACTCCGCATGGCCGCGATCACCTCATCAAGAAACTCGTCAACTGCCTCCTGCCCGTATCCTTCGCGGAACCGGGTGGTCGGAAGCTTCTTGTTGAGGACGTCGTCCGCGGTCAGCGGCATGATGATGATCTCCTCAGCGTCGTGGGGTGGACTGATTGGGCACCGGAGAACCGGCCCTCATGCTGTCGGGATGCTCAGCTCCTGATGCGAGTTAAATCGGAAGGGACCGGCCACACCCCGTGTTGCGTTAGCGCCATGGGGCGGACCACATGTCACGTTACCATCACATGCGGCGATGTATGTCGCCTTCGGGCTGAATTCCTGCCGCATCCTCGATCCAGCGACCGCGTTGAACGTCACACCAGCAGCAGGAGCAGGCGCCGGACGATGACGATTCCGAACCACAGGACCAGGAAACTCAGGTCTATGCCGACGCCGCCCAGGCGCACCAGCGGCACGAAGCGGCGGATCTGCCGCAGCGGCGGGTCGGTAAGCCCGTAGACGGCATTGGCCAGAACCAGCACGACGCCGGTGGGGCGCCAGCTACGAGCGAACAGCTGGATCCAATCCAACACCACACGGATCAGCAGGATCAGAATATAGAGGTTGAGCAGGCTCGAAATGATCGAGACGACAATTGCGGTCATGGGCTGCGCAGGTCGGCCCGATCAACTCTGGTTGAAGAAGCGACCGTGGGCGTCATCGGCGCCCTCGCCGTCGTCGATCTCGACCGAAGTCGGGGTCAGCAGGAACACGCGCGGGGTGACCCGCTCGATGGCGCCGTGCAGCCCGAAGACCAGCCCGGCGGAGAAGTCGACCATGCGGCGGGCGTCGGACTCGCTCATGTTGGTGAGGTTGACGATGACCGGTACGCCATCCCGGAAGGACTCGCCGATCACCCGGGCCTCGTTGTAGGTGGAGGGGTGCACGGTGACGATGCGACGCAGATCCGGGGTCGCCGCCGAGGCGGGCGCCTCCTCGAAGGGGGCCTCGTAGACGTTGCCGGCGTCGTGGTCCGTGTAGTCATCAGCCAGGCCCTGGGTGAAGTCCACGTGGGTGTCCTCGGGGGCGTCGGCGTAGTCCTCTTCGATCGGCTCGGAGTAGCCGAGGAAATTGGTCATCTTACGCAGTGCGCTCATGAGAGTTGCTCCTTGTCCGTCCGGTTCCCTGCGGTCCGGACGAGGCTGACGGTATCGGGCGCCGACGGACTGGCGGCTGATTCACTGCGGCGTGTCATCGGATATCGGCGCGTCCGTATCCATTCGGCGCCGTTACGCCGGTGCCGGCAGCACAATCCCGGCCTGACGACCGGTCACGCCGTCGCGCCGGTAGGAGTACAGCTCGGTTTGCTCGTAGGTGCAGCGGTGGACGTTGAGAATGTGGCGTACGCCGGCGCGTTCGAGTTGGGCAGTGATGCCGGCGGCCAGGTCGATGCCGGGCGTGCCCCAGCGCGTGGTGCTGGCGCAGGCGGGCTCACGGCCCGCGGCCTCGGCGTGCAGCGCGGCGCCCACCTCGTAGCAGGCGCCACAGATCGACGGTCCAATGGCAGCGCGGATGCCGGCGGGCTCCGCGCCGACGGCGACCAGGGCCGCCACGGCCGCCGGGACGATTCCGGCCAGGAACCCGCGGCGGCCGGCGTGGACGGCGGCAACCGCGGCGCCGTCGGCGCTGGCCAGCAGCAGCGGTACGCAGTCGGCCACGAGCACGGCCGCGGCCGCCGCCGGGAGCGGACCGGAGCCGCCCGGGCCGGCGGGTGGGGTGCGGGTATCCAGGACCAGCGCATCGGCAGTGGGCACGGCGTCGGCCTGGGCGGAGGCGACGCGGGCCGAGTGCACCTGGTTCATCCAGGCGATGCCTGCACGGCCACCGGCACCGGGCGCGGCTTCCGCCGCGTCGGGAACAACGCCCAGCGCCCGAGCGAGGCGGCGGCGGTGAGCCTCAACCCGGACGGAGTCGTCACCGACGTGGAGGGCGAGGTTGAAGCCCGCATACGGGCCGCCCTCCCCCGCCGGTGCGGGCGCGCGGGTGGTGAAGTAGCCGCGGGCGCCGTCGCCCATGTCGACGGCGATCAGCGCATCCGCTACTGCCCCTTCCGCCACGGTTCAGCGCAGGAAGTCGGGCAGGTCGATGTCGTCCTTCTCGGCGTCCACGCCGATGACCCGAGGCACGGTCAGCTCCGGCTCCGCCTCGGGCTGGGAGTCGTCGACGTAGGTCGGCACCTCCGCCGTAGTGGGGGCGGGGACGGCCGGAACGGGGCGGGTGATCGGGTTCTCGGCCGCGTGGGCGCCGCGCGCCGGGGTGGCGGGGCTAGGGGCGGGGCGGACCGTAGCGGCCGCGCGCGACAGAGGGGCCGCCGCGTCGGCAGCGGAGTCCGCGGGGCCCTCCTCGTCGAAGCCGGCGGCGATGACGGTGACGCGCACCTCGTCACCAAGGGCGCCGTCGACCACGTTGCCGAAGATGATGTTGGCCTCGGGGTGGACCGCCTCGCGCACCAGGTTGGCCGCCTCGGAGATCTCGAACAGTCCCAGATCGCTGCCGCCCTGGAAGAAGAGCAGAACGCCGTGGGCGCCGTCGATGGAGGACTCGAGCAGCGGGGAGGCGATGGCCTGCTCGGTGGCGGTCAGGGCACGATCCTCGCCGGTGGCGGAGCCGATACCCATCAGGGCGCTGCCGGCGTCCTGCATGACGGACTTGACGTCGTTGAAGTCAACGTTGATCAGGCCGGGCGTGGTGATGAGTTCGGTAATGCCCTGGACACCCTGTAGCAGCACCTGGTCGGCCTGCTTGAAGGCGTCGACGACACTGATGTTGCGGTCGGCGATCTGCAGCAGCCGGTCGTTGGGGATGACGATGAGGGTGTCCACCTCGGCGCGCAGGTTGGTGACGCCGTCCTCGGCCTGCATGGCGCGCCGCCTCCCCTCGAAGGCGAAGGGCCGAGTGACCACGCCGATGGTCAGCGCGCCCAGGGAGCGGGCGATCTTGGCGACGATCGGGGCGGCACCGGTGCCGGTGCCGCCACCCTCGCCGGCGGTGACGAAGACCATGTCGGCGCCCTCGAGGGCCTCCTGGATGTCGTCCTCGTGGTCCTCGGCGGCCTTGCGGCCGATGGTCGGGTCGGCGCCGGCGCCGAGGCCGCGGGTGAGGTTGCGGCCGACGTCGAGCTTGGTGTCGGCGTCGGACATGAGCAGCGCCTGCGCGTCGGTATTGACGGCGATGAACTCGACGCCGCGCAAGCCGGCCTCGATCATGCGGTTGACGGCATTGACGCCGCCGCCGCCGACGCCCACCACCTTGATGACTGCTTGATAGTGCTGCGATTCCGCCACTGTCTGCCTCCGCGTTTGGTGCCGAGTCCAAGGACTCCCCTCAACCTTCAACCTGAAGTCGAGGTCTATACTTATGTCATTCTTCCGATGACGTGCCCAACGCTATGGGCCCCTGGCCCGCCGCAGGCGTATTTGAGTTCGGCGTGTCAGGAGGTGGTGGGACTGTGCGGACTGGACACGTCGTAGGTCTGCGCCTCCTGGTCGAGCAGCACCGCCAGCACCCGTGCCTTGAGCTCGTTGTCGGTGGACTGCCCCCACACCACGGTGGCGCCGCCGGTCAACGTCAAGGTCACCTGCCCGGTGTCCGAGACGGCGCCTTTGGCAACCTGTGCGCGTACGTCGGCGTCCAGGCTGCCGATCGCCTCGGTCACTGCCGAAACCTGTGCCTCGGACAGCTCCTGCCCCGGCTGGGTCTGGATCACGGCCAGGTCGTCCGGCGCCTGCTCGACGGTCTCAAGGACCACGGCCTCACCATCGAGCACCTGGTATCCGGCATCCGTGGGCCGGGCGGCGACGGGCACCCGCAGGGTCAGCCGCACCGCCAGGCCGTGCGGCCAGGAGCGGGTCACCGCCGCCGACTTCACTCGCACCAGGGAGTCGGCAACCTCATCGCCCAAGGCGCCGACGTTCAGCCGCAGCAGGGACTGGCCGGCGTGGTCGGCGAGCGCCTGCTGCACCGCGGCGGCATCGACAGTGTCGTCGGCTCCCGTCACGGTGATGTCGGTGGTGCGCAGGGCCAGCAGCGGTGAGAACAGCGCCCCCCACCCCAGCAGGACCAAGGCCGCCACCAGGGCGACGGCACGCACCAGCCGACCGCGACGCAGCCGGCGGCGGGCGCGACGGCGCTCATCGAGCCGGTCGGTCAGCCCGGTGGACACGACCCGGTCGCGGTGCTCGCCCCGGATGGGAAGGGCGGGCCCGCCGTCATCGTGCACGCTCAATTCGGCCGCGGCCGAATCCGGCTCCGGTTCCGTTTCGGGGCCGCGCGGGCGCGGCGGGGTCGGCTTGCGCATCATGCCGAGGCGCTGCGCTCGGCGAGCGCCTCCAGGATGACGGGGCCCAGCCGAGTGACGTCACCCGCGCCGATGGTCAGGATCAGGTCGCCGGGTTGGGCGGCAGCCGCGGCCGCCCGGGCGGCGGCATACGGGTCGGCGATGTAGCGGGCGTCGCCCGGGGTGCGGTCGACGACGATCT
>NZ_QMIN01000103.1:48909-65100 GCF_003287795.1 Actinomyces sp. Z5 | reverse complement strand
GCGGTCGGCGAAGTTGCGGGTGCGCGAGAACAGATGCGGCTGGAACAGGGCCACCACGCGCCCACCGCGGGCGTCGGCGACCTCACGTGCAGCCGCCAGCAGCGCCTCGATCTCGGTGGGATGGTGGGCGTAGTCATCGATGACGCGGACCCCGGCCGCCTCACCGCGATCCTCGAAGCGGCGCCCGGTGCCGCCGAATTCGCTCAGGGCACGAGCCATGGCCGTCGACTGCACGCCCAGCTCACAGCCGGCCTCCCACGCGGCGGCGGCGTCCAGGGCGACATGGTCGCCGGGAAGGGACAGTTCCAGCGACACCGGCTGCGAGCTCGGGCCGGAGCTCGCGGCGACGGCGTCGGCGTCCCAGCGGGTCAGGGATGCCTGCGTGCCTGTGGCGCTGCGGGCGATCACCTCCACGCGCACGTGGGCCGCACCCGGCACCGGGCCGCCGGGGATGTCCGCGGGGGTGGTGGTGCCGTAGGTGGTCACGCGGGTGCCGGCGGCGGCGGCCGTGCGGGCCAGGTCCAGGGCGCCGGGGTCGTCGGCGCAGGCGATCAGCAGTCCGCCGGGGACCAGGCGCGCGGCGAAGTCGACGAAGGCGGCGGCGAAGGCCTCCGGGGTGCCGTAGTTGTCGAGGTGGTCGGGCTCAATGTTGGTGACGATCTCGACGGTGGGGGCGTAGTTGAGGAAGGAGCGGTCGGACTCGTCGGCCTCGGCGACGAAGGCGGGCCCGGCCCCGTAGTGGGCGCCGGTGTGCAGGGAGCGGACCACTCCCCCGATCGCGAAGGAGGGGTCCTGCCCGGCGGTCGACAGCGCCTGGGCGAGCATGCCGGAGGTGGTGGTCTTGCCGTGGGCACCGGCGACGGCCACGAAATCGCGACCGCGGGCCGCCAGGGCGAGGGCCTGGGAGCGGTGGATGACCTCCTGGCCGCGTTCGCGGGCGGCGCGCAGCTCCGGGTTGGTCTCCTTGATGGCGGTGGACACCACCACGGTGGCGGCCTCCGGCACGTTGGCGGCGGCGTGGCCCAGGTGCACCTTCAGGCCCTGTTGACGCAGTTGCTCGTAGGCGTCGCCGCCGTGGGCGTCCGAGCCGGTCACGGCGGCGCCCCGCGCCGCCAGGATCTGAGCCACCACGCTCATGCCGGCGCCGCCCACGCCGATCAGGTGGAAGGCGTGACCGGCCAGATCCGTGGGCGCCTTGTCTGTGTGCGCCTGGTCCGCTCCGGCGGCGGGGTTGGACAGCTGTGGATTGGTCACTGGCCTGGCTCCTGGTTCTCGTCGGCCTGCGCCGTGCCGGGCACGCGGCCGGCGGCGGCGCGGATCAGCGCGGCCAGACGGGCGGCGCCGTCGCGCACCCCGGTGGAGGCGGCGGCAGCCGCGGCCTGGGCGCGGCGGGTCGGGTCGGTGAGCAGGCCGGTGAAGGCCAGCACGTCGTCACCGCTCAGGTCGGCGTCGTTAACCAGCGTCCCGCCGCCCGCGGCCACGCAGTCGGCGGCGTTCAGGCGCTGCTCCCCGTTGCCGATGGGCAGGGGAACGTAGAGGGCGGGCAGCCCCAGGGCGGTGAGCTCGGCGACGGTGCCGGCGCCGGAGCGGCAGATGACGCCGTCGGCGCACGCATAGGCCTGCTCCATGGTGGTGAGGTAGTCCAGCACGTGGTAGCGCTCCAACAGCCCGGGGGCGCCCGCCGCGGCCCGCTCCAGGGCGGCGCGCACCGGGGCGTCCTTCCCGCGGCCGGTCAGGTGCAGCACCTGCAGGTTCTCCGGCAGGCGGGCGGCGCAGTCGCACAGGACCTCGTTGAGGTGCTGGGCGCCCAGCGATCCGCCGGTGACCAGCAGGGTCGGGGCGGCCGGGTCCAGGCCGAGGGCGGCGGCACCCTCGCGGCGGACGGCGTCGGCATCGTCATTGAGACGGGCGGCCAGGGCGCCGATGGCGGGGCGCAGCGGCAGGCCAGTGACCTCGGTGCGGCCGTGCGTGGCGGCCAGCGGGGTGGAGGCGAAGGTGAGGGCGACGGCGGCGGCCCAGCGGGCCCCGAGCCGGTTGGCCAGGCCGGGGCGGGCGTTCTGCTCGTGGATGACCACAGGCACGCCGGCGCTGCGGGCCGCCAGGTAGGCGGGGGTGGAGACGAATCCGCCGAAGCCGACCACGACGTCGGCACCAACCTGTGCGATGGCCTGGCCGGCGGCGTCGACGGCGCGGTGCAGGCGCCGTGGCAGCAGCAGCAGGTCGCCGGTGGGACGCCGCGGCATGGGCACGCGCGGCACATGGGCCAGGGGGTAGCCGGCCTCGGGGACGAGCCGTTCCTCCAGCCCCTCCTTGGTCCCCAGCACCAGGATGTCGGTGTCCGGGTCGCCGCCGCTGGTGTCGTCGCGCAGGGCGGCGGCCGTCGCCAGCAGGGGGTTGACGTGACCGGCGGTGCCGCCGCCGGCCAGCAGCACACGCAGCGGCCGGCCGGTGGGGCCGTCCGCGGCGGGTTCGGGGGTGGGAGTGTCAGACACGTTTCCTCCTGCGCGGGGCGATGACGGCCAGGGTACGGCGTACGGCGCCGCTGCGGGAGCGCAGCGCCTCGGGCGCGCCGGGCTCGTTGCGGGCGAAGGCGAGCAGCACCCCGACGGCGAACAGCACGGACACGAGCGCGGAGCCGCCCGCGCTGATCAGCGGCAGCGGCACGCCCAGCACGGGCAGCAGGCCGACCACCACGGACATGTTGATCAGGGCCTGGCCGACGATCCAGGTCATGATGCCACCGACGACCACGGCCGCGTACAGGGAGTCGGAGCGACGGATGATGCGCAGGCAGCACCAGCCGACCACGGCGAACAGGAGTATCACCAGCAGGGTTCCCACCAGTCCGAACTCCTCCCCGAGGACGGCGAAGATGTAGTCGGAGTCCGCCTGAGTCAGGTAGCCCCACTTCTGCCGGGAGGAGCCGGGACCCACCCCCCACCAGCCTCCGGTACCCAGGGCGTAGCGCCCGTGCAGGGGCTGGTAGCCGACGTCGAGGGGGTCGTAGCGCTCCGGATGCAGCCAGGCGAGGATGCGGGCGCGGCGGTTGGCGGACAGCATGGAGGCGCCCGCGAAGCCGACCATGCCCACCAGCCCCAGGGCGGCGAACCAGCGCCAGCCGAGTCCCCCCAGCCACAGGGCGCCGGCAACTAGGGCCGTCAGCACGATCACGGTGCCCAGGTCGCCACCGGCCATGACCAGGCCAATGCCGATGCCGGCGGGCAGCAGGATCCAGCCGCCAAAGCGCGCGAACTTGGGCCAGCTGTTCACGCCCCCCAGGAAGGCGTCCCGCCGGGCGGAGACCGTGGCGCCCAGGTACAGGCACAGCCCCAGCTTGATGAACTCCGAGGGCTGGGCGGTGCCCAGGCCGGCGGGCAGGGCGATCCAGTTCCGGTTCCCGTACACGTCGATGCCGATGCCGGGCACGAACACCAGCAGTTGCAGCGCGAAGGCTAGCAGCAGCGCGGGCCAGGCCAGGCGCTTGAGTGCCCGCAGCGGCAGCCGGGAGAGCACCACCATGCCCACCAGGCCGACGGCGGCGAACGCCAGGTATTTGGTGAAGGCGGTGAAGGCGTTGCCGCCCTCGGCGGCGGTGGTGACCGACTGCACCGAGAAGACCATGATGAGTCCGAACGCGAGCAGAGCCAGCGTGGCGATGAGCAGGGCGTAGTAGCTCAGGGTGCTGCCCTCGCCCTTGACCGGGCCGTCCTTGCCCCGCGGGCGGCGCCGGCGATCGGACCCACGGCGGCGGGGGGTGGGCTTGTCGGCGGCCATGTCAGTGCCGAACCTCGCCGTCGGCGGCCCGGGCGGCGGCCTGGGCGAACAGGTCACCGCGCTGGGCGTAGGAGTCGAACTGGTCCCAGGAGGCGCAGGCGGGCGCAAGCATGACGGTGTCGCCCGGGCGGGCCAGGGCGGCGGCCGCGGCCACCGCGGCGTCGGTGACGTCCTGGGGGTTCCCGTCCGGGATCGTGGTCACGGGCAGGCCCGGAGCCTGGCGGGCCAACGCCCCCGCCACGGCGCGCTGGTCCCGGCCGATCACGACGGCGCCGCGCAGGTGCGGACGGACCGCGCGCACGAGCTCGTCGAAGCTGGCGCCCTTGGTGTCACCACCGACGATCCACACGCCGGTGCCGGGCGGCAGGGCGGTCAGGGCGGCCTGGGCGGAGTGGGGGTTGGTGGCCTTGGAGTCGTCGATCCAGGTAACGCCACCGGCCTCGGCGACGGTGACGATGCGGTGAGCGCCCGGCTGGTAGGCGCGCAGGCCGCGGGCGATTGCGGTCGGGTCGGCGGCGACGGCGTCGGTGGCCAGGGCCAGGGCGGCGGCGGCCAGGGCGTCGGCGACGACGTGGGCGGGCAGGCGGGTGGCGTCGCCGCCGGGGGCCAGGTGGGCCAGGTCGTCCAGGGTGGCGAGCTGGGCCCCGCTGCGGCGCCGGTCGGGGTGGTAGGCGCGGTCTATGAGCAGGTCCTCCACGCAGCCGATCTGCCCGAGGGCGGGGATGGCGGTGGTGAAGCCGATGGCGCGGCAGCCCTCGGCCACATCGGCGTCCTCCACCATGGTCAGGGTGGCGGCGTCGGCGGTGTTGTAGACGGCGGCCCGGCGGGTGCGGGCGTAGACGCGGGCCTTGTCTGCCCGGTAGGCGTCCAGGGAGCCGTGCCAGTCCAGGTGGTCGGGGGCGAGGTTGAGGCAGGCCGCGGCCAGCGGGCTGAGGGTGTGGGTGGAGTGCAGCTGGAAGCTCGACAGTTCCACGGCCAGGGCGTCCGCCCTCCCGGCGGCGACGGTGGTGATGACGGGGTCGCCGATATTGCCGACCGCGGACGCGTTCAAACCGGCGGCCGTAAGGATCTGCGCGAGCATGCCGACGGTGGTGGTCTTGCCGTCGGTGCCGGTGACGGCCAGCCAGGGCACGTCGGGGCGGGCGGAGGCGCGCTGGAAGCGCCAGGCCAGCTCAATCTCGCTCCAGGTCTCGATGTGGGCGGCGCGGGCGGCGGCCAGGACGGGACCGGTGGCGGGCACACCCGGTGAGACCACCAGCAGGCGCAGGTCGGAGTCCGCGACGGCGGCGGCGATGTGCGCGTCGTCGCCTGCGGTGGCGTCGGCCAGGCCGGCGGCCGTGTCGGCACCGAGCGCATCCGGCAGGGCGTCGATGGCGCCGGGGCGGGAGTCGAATACGGACACGCGGGCGCCCAGGCCGGTCAGTACGTCGACGACGGCGAGTCCGGTGCGGCCGAGCCCGACCACGCCCACGCGCGCCCCGGCGAGTGCCGCGACCCCGGTGCTGCTGGAGATGTCTGCTTGCATGACCTCTGCTTCACGTTTCGGCTACTTGGGCCGCGGGCTGGCCGCGGCGGCGGGCGCACGGCAGGTTTTCAGGACACCAGGTATTCGGCGTAGAACAGGCCCAGGCCGAGTACCACGAACACGCCGGTGACGATCCAGAAGCGGATCACCACGTTGACCTCGGTCCAGCCGCCCAGCTCGAAGTGGTGGTGCAGCGGGGCCATGCGGAACACGCGTTTGCCCGTGGACTTGAAGGAGACCACCTGGACGATGTCGCTGACGACCTCGGCCACGAACAGTCCGCCGATGAGCACCGCCAGGAACTCCGTGCGGGTGAGAATGGACAGCCCGGCCACGGCGCCGCCCAGCGCGAGGGAACCGGTGTCGCCCATGAAGATCTTCGCCGGCGAGGCGTTCCACCACAGGAAGCCGAAGCAGGCGCCCATGAGTCCGGCGGCGATCATGGCCATGTCACGCGGGTCCCGGGTCTGATAGCACAGGGTGGCGACCACGTCGCCGTGCCCGTAGGTGCAGGACTGGTTGGTCTGCCACACGCCAATGAGGGTGTAGGCGGCGAACACCATGGCGGAGGAACCGGCGGCCAGGCCGTCCAGCCCGTCGGTGAGGTTGACGGCGTTGGACCAGGCGGTGATCAGGAAGTTCGACCAGATGGTGAACAGGATGATGCCGCCGACGGCGCCGGCGAAGGCGAGATCCAGATTCGAGTCGCGGGCGAAGGAAATGCGCGTGGAGGCGGGGGTGAGCCCGTTGCGGTTGGCGAAGTTCAGGGCGGCTACCGAGAAGGTGATGCCGATGAAGGCCTGACCGAGAATCTTCTGCCAGGGGCTCAGGCCCAGGGAGCGCTGCTTGGAGATCTTGGCGAAGTCGTCCAGGAAGCCGATCAGTCCCAGCCCCACGATCAGGAACAGCAGCAGCACACCGCTCGCGCGCGGCGTGCGCAGTTCACTGAGGTTGGCCGCCGCGTAGCCGAGCACGGTGGCGATGATGATGACCAGGCCCCCCATGGTGGGGGTGCCGCGCTTGGTGAAGTGGCCCTGTGGGCCGTCCTGCCGGATGAACTGCCCGTACTCGCGCTTGTGCAGGAAGCGGATGAGCACGGGGGTGCCGAACAGGGTGATCAGCAGGCCGACCGCCGCGGACACGAGGATTGCTGTCATTGGGCGTGCATCTCCTTGAGACTGTCTCGGAGGTGGTCGGCCAGGCGCCACGCGCCCGACCCGTTGGATCCCTTTACCAGGACGGCGTCGCCGTCGCGCAGCGGGCCGTCGGGGGCATCCAGGGCCGCCTGGGCGGCATCGGCGTCGGGCATCTCCAGC
Source organism: Actinomyces sp. Z5 (assembly GCF_003287795.1). Taxonomy (NCBI): domain Bacteria; kingdom Bacillati; phylum Actinomycetota; class Actinomycetes; order Actinomycetales; family Actinomycetaceae; genus Actinomyces; species Actinomyces sp. Z5. The sequence continues at coordinate 58,485 of NZ_QMIN01000103.1, read as the reverse complement.
ACCGTTACGCCTGCGGCTCGGGCGGATACCGCGGCCGGCGCGGCGCCGGCGCCGACGGTGATCAGCAGGCCGACACCGGCCTGGGCGGCCAGCTGTCCGGTGCGGACGTGGTCGGCCACGGACGCGGCCCCCAGCTCCAGCATCTCGGAGATGATGGCGACTCGCCGGCGGCCGCCGGCCAACGTGGCCAGGGAGTCGAAGGCGGCCGTCATGGAATCGATGTTGGCGTTGTACGCGTCGTCGATCAGCAGCACGTCCCGCCCCAGGTGGTTCACGTCCATGCGGTGGGGACTCTCCAGGCGGGCGGCGCCGAGGTCGGCGGCGACTGCGGCCGGGTCGGCGCCGGCGGCCACGGCCAGGCCGGCGGCGGCCAGGGCGTTGGCCACGTTGTGGGCGCCGGGGACGGCCAGGCGGACGCGGCGGGGGGCGATCCCCGGCAGGTGCAGCTCGAAGCCGGCGTGGGCATCCGCGTCCAATTCAACCGCGGTGGCGCGGATATCTGCCTCGGGGGCGCCGGCGGCGGAGAAGGTGAGCACCGCGGGGGCGAGCTCGGCCATGGCGGCGGCGCGGGCGTCGTCGTGGTTGAGCACGGCGGTGCCGGTGGGCAAAAGCCCGCGCACGATCTCCGCCTTGGCGCGGGCCACGCCGTCGATCGAGCCGAAGCCCTCCATGTGGGCGTGACCGACCATGAGCACGGCGGCGGCGTCCAGGGGCGCGATGTCGGTCAGGTAGGTGATGTGACCGGGTCCGGAGGCGCCCATCTCCAACACCAGGTAGCGGGTGTCGGCGTCGGCCTCCAGGACGGTGAGCGGCAGGCCGATCTCATTGTTGAAGGAGGCGATCGGGGCGACGGTGGGGCCCTGGGCGGCGAGCAGCTGCCGGGTCAGGTCCTTGGTGGTGGTCTTGCCGACCGAGCCGGTGACGGCCACGACGGTCAGCGCCTGGCCGCGCTGCACGGCCCGGTGGCGCAGGTCGGCCAGGTGCCCGCGGGCCAGTGCCCCGAGCGCGGTCACCGTGTCCGGAACCGCGATCAGCGGCAGGCGGGCACCGGCATCGGCCAGGGCGGCACGGGCGGCGTCCACGTCGCTGACGAGTGCGGCGGCGGCCCCGGCGACGGCTGCGGTGCCGACGTGGGCGTGCCCGTCGGTGCGCTCACCGGCGAGGGCGACGAACAGGGTGCCGGGCGCGGCCCGGCGGGAGTCCGTCACCACCGCGGACACGGTCGCCCCCGGTGCGGGAACGGCCTCGGCGTCCACCAGGGTGCCGCCGGTGAGGGCGACAACCTCGGTCAGGGGGCGGTCAATCATGCGGGCTCTCCCCACTTGTCCAGGACCGCCTCGCGCATGACGGGCGCGTCGTTGTAGCGGATGAACTCGTCGGCGATCTCCAGGAAGGGCTCATGCCCCTTGCCGGTGACGATGACGGTGTCCTGGGGGCCGCACAGCTCGACTCCGCGGCGCACGGCGTCACCCCGCCAGGTGGTGATCTCCTCCACGTCGTGCAAGTCGGGACGAACCTTGCGCACGCCGGCGAGGATCGCGTCGCGGATGGACTGCGGGTCCTCGCTGCGGGGGTTCTCGTCGGTGACCACCAGCACGTCGGCGAGCCGGGCACAGACCTCCCCGAGCATGGGCCGCTTGCCGCGGTCGCGGTCGCCGTCGGAGCCGAAGACCACGATCAGGCGGCCGGGGGTGATCTGGCGGACGGCCCGGAGGGTCAGCTCCATGGCGTCGGGGGTGTGGGCGAAGTCGACGATGCAGGTGCCGCGCACGCCGTCGCGCTGGCTGATGCGCTGCATACGGCCGGGGATGTTGTGGGCGGTGGCCAGCGCGGCCACGGCGGTCTCGGCCGGGACTCCGGCGCGGATCGCCATCACCAGGGCAAGCGCGGCGTTTTGGACGTTGACGAGCCCGGGCAGGGGGCAGGCGGCGGCGATGGTCTGCCCGTCGGGGCCGTGAAGGGTGAAGGTGGTGGCGGAGTCGGTCATGGAGACCGCCGCGTCGCTGACCCACCAGTCGGCGCCGGCGGCATCCTGACCGCCGGGGACGGGGTAGGCGCGTACCCGATCGACGGGGACCTGTCCGGCGGCGACGCGGTCGGCCAACTGCGCGCCCCACTCGTCGTCGACGCAGATGACGGCGCGGCGGGCGTGCTCGGGGGTGAACAGCTGCGCCTTGGCGTCCAGGTACTCCGGCATGGTCTTGTGGAAGTCCAAGTGGTCGCGCTGAAGGTTGGTGAACCCGGCAACGTCCACCACCATCCCGTCCAGGCGGTGTAGCACGATCGCGTGGCTGGAGGCCTCTAGGCTGGCGGCGCCCACACCCTCCTCCACAGCCAGGGCGAGCATGCGCTGCAGTACCGGCGCCTCCACGGTGGTGCGCGGGGACTCGACAGCAATGTCTCCCACGCGCAGTTGGACGGTCCCGGCAATCACGCAGGCGCCCCGGTGGGCGGTAAGCATGGCGTCGAGGAAGTAGGAGGTAGTGGTTTTGCCGTTGGTGCCGGTAACGGCGGTGGTCAGCAGCTGCTCGGCCGGGTGGTGGTAGACGGCGGCGGCGAGCGGACCGACGACGGCGCGCGGATCGGGATGGGTTAGCACGGGAATGCCGGGGCAGTTGGCGTGCACCATGGCCGCGCCGTCCGGGTCGGTCAGCACGGCGACGGCGCCGGCGGCCACGGCCTCGGGGGCGTAGACGGCACCGTGCGTCTTGAATCCGGGCAGGGCGGTAAACAGTTCCCCGGCGGACACGTCGCCGGAGTCGACGCTGACACCGCTCACCTCCAGCGCCTCCACCGAGTCGGTGCCGCCGTCTTCACGCCGGGCGGGGGTCAGCGCGAAGTCCCGGGCGAGGTCGCTCAGGAGCGTGGACGCGCACCGGTGTGGGCGCAGCCGTGCGGCCGACTCGTAGGCGTGGTTGCTCATAGGTCCCCAATCTATCGTGACAGGACGGTTACAGCCGCCAGGCGCGGGGCGGCAGCTGCCAGGACGAGGGTACTCATCCTTCGTCGCCTGTGCTTTCGGACTGTGCGGCCTCGACCGCCGCATCCGCCTCGGCGGCGGCTTCGGCTGCGATAATGCTGGGGTCCGGGGCAATCCCCAGGGAGTGCATGGCGGCCAGGGCAACCTTGCGGAACACGGGGGCGGACACGGTGCCGCCGTAGGTGTCGCGGGGACGATAAACGATGACGGCGACGGCGATGGCCGGGTCGCGGGCGGGGGTGAAGCCGACGAAGGAGGCCACCGTGCCGTCCTCGGCGAGGATCTCGGTGGTGCCCGTCTTGCCGGCCACCAGATAGCCGTCAATGGAGGCGGCCTCGGCGGTGCCGCCCTCCTGGGTGACACCGATCAGCATCTCGGTGAGGGCCTCGGCGGTGGCCTCGCTGATTACCCGCTCCCCCGCGGGAGTCTCCTGGGGGGTTTCGTTACCGTCGGCGTCGATCCAGGCGTCCACCACGCGCGGCGGCACCCGTACCCCCTTGTTGGCGACGGTGGCGAGCACCTGGGCGGCCTGTAGGGCGGTGCCGGCGATGCCCTGGCCGAACATGGTGGTGTAGCGGGTGCGGTCGTCCCAGTCCGCGGCGGCGGCGACCATGCCGGCGGACTCGGCGGGCATCTCAATGCCGGTCAGCGTGCCAAAGCCGAAACGCTTGAGGTACTCGTAGCGCACGGCGTCGTCGAGCTGCTCACCGATCTGGACGGTGCCGACGTTCGAGGACTCGGCCAGCACTCCGGCGGAGGTGAGTGTCTGGGTCTCGTGGTAGTGGGAATCGTGGAAGGCCTGCCCGTTGGCGGCGGTCCAGCTGTAGGGAACGGTCCAGGTGTCTTCCGGGCTCATGGTGCCCTCCTCGAGGGCGGCCGCGAAGGTGATCACCTTGCCGACGCTGCCGGGCTCGAAGATGGCCTGGACCGAGCGGGCGTTGCGGGATGCCTCCGGGGTTTCCGACGGCTTGGCGGGATTGACGGCGTCGGAGTCGGCGAGCACCAGCAGCTTCCCGGTGGAAGGTTCCATCACCACCACGCAGCCCCAGTCGGCGCCCTGAGCGTCGACCACCTCGTCGATGGCCTCTTGGGCAACGGCCTGCAGGTCGGGATTGATGGTCATGCGCACGCTGTCGCCCGCGGTCGCGGGCACCTCTTTCTGCTCGCCGGTGGGGATGATGGCACCGGACTTGCCGACCTCCACCCGGCCCAGGCCGTCGACGCCGGTCAAGGCGTCGTTCTGTGTCAGTTCCAGGCCGGCGGAGCCGATGAGCGTGCGGCCGGTTCCCTCGTAGGTGTAGCCCAGGATGTTTCCGGCTACCGAGCCGGCCGGGTAGGTGCGTCGGGTGCGCTGGTCCGGTTCCACACCGGGGATCGACAGCGCGTTGATGCGCCGCCAGGTGTCCGGGGCGACGGCCTCGGCGACGACGACGTAGGTGGACTCCCCCACCATCTGGGCACCGAGCTCCTGGGCATCCACGCCCAGGATCTCGGCCATCTGCTCGGCAGCTGCGGCGGCGCCGTGGCCGACGACGACGCTGCGAATCTCCCCGGTGGCGGGGTCGGCGCGTTCTTCGCTGCGCTCGTACTGGGCAATCTTGAGCTGATTAACGCCGATGTCGTATGAGACGGCAGAGGAGGCCAGCACCGTGCCGTCGCGGCCGAGGATGTCACCCCGTGGTGCCCGGTTGACCCAGGCGACGGTGCGTTCGGCCTTTGCCGTGGTGGCGAGCTCGGGACCATCCACCACCTGCAGCCAGGCGGTCCTGCCTGTCAGTGCGCCGAATCCCGCCAGCCCCATGAGTTGCAGGACGCGGCGTCGGCTCGGGTTGACCGGGTTCACTGGGCGTCGTCCGCCTCGGCGGCGGTGCCGCCCGCCAGGGTGGAGTCCGCCAGGTCGACGACGCCGGGGGCGGCGGCCGGAACCATGCCCAGCTCCGCGGCTCGAGCGGCCAGCCTGTCGGCGGCGGAGGCCTCTTGCACGTCGGCCCGCACGGTCTCGATGTGGTCGTTGAGCACGTTCAACTCCACCTGCGCCGTCTTCATCTTGTAGGCCGTGTCCGCCATGCGCGCGTTCAGCAGCATGCTGGAGACCAGCGCACAGGCGAGTATGCCGATGACCAGGACCAGGAAGGGCAGGGTGCGCCGGGAGGGGACAACGCCGCGCACCACGCGCAGTTCCGGCCGCGCGGAGCTCTCGCCCACCGGGCGCGAGGCGGGGCGGCGCGCGGCCCGAGCGGTCGCGCCGTCGGTGAGCGCACGCCAGGACGGATTGGCCGCGGCGCTGCGTTGAGCGTTGACAGTGGTCATCGGCGGTTCCTTCCTCGAGTCTTTGCGGCGGTAGTGGAGTCGGCGGGGTAAGGGGCGGGGGCCTCGGCGACGGGCCGGATGCGGGTGGCGGCCCGCAGGCGCACCGAGGCGCTGCGCGAATTGGCGTCCCGCTCGGCGGCATCCGCTTGCTCGGCGCCGCGAGTGACCAGCTCCAGGTAGGGTTCCAGTCCCTCCGGGACGACGGGCAGGTCGACGGGCGCGCCAGGGGAGGCGCCGGCGGCCAGGGCCTGTTTGACGATGCGGTCCTCCAGGCTCTGGTAGGACTCGACGACGATGCGCCCGCCCACCCGCAGCGAGTTGAGGGCTCGCGGCAGGGCGCGCTGCAGCAGCTCAAGTTCACCGTTGACGGCGATGCGCAGCGCCTGAAAGGTGCGTTTGGCGGGGTTCCCGCCCCGGCGGCGCGCGGCGGCGGGAGTGGCCTCACGTACCAGCTCGGTCAGCTCGGCCGTGGTGGTGACGGGCCGGCCGGCGCGGCGGCGGCGCACGATGGCGGCCGCGATGCGCGGGGCGAAGCGTTCCTCGCCGTAGGTGCGCAGGATGCGGGTCAACTCGCGCTCGTCGGCGCCGTCGAGCAGCTCCTGAGCGGTGCGTCCACCGGTCTGGTCCATGCGCATGTCCAGTGGGGCGGGCTGGGCGTAGGAGAAGCCGCGGTCGGCGTCGTCGAGCTGGAGGGAGGAGACCCCCAGGTCCATGAGGATGGCGTCGATGGTGCGGTCGGGACGGCGGGAGGCGTCGCGGGCAACGGCGTCGACGGCGTCGTAGGTGGCCTGCACGGCGCGGAAGCGGTCCCCGAAGCGGGCCAGGCGGGCGCCGGCCAGGGCGATGGCCTGGGGATCGCGGTCGATGCCGACCACGGTGAGGTTGGTGAAGCGCTCGAGGGCGGCCTCGGTGTGTCCGCCCATGCCGAGCGTGCAATCGATCATGACGGGTGCGGCGACTTCCAGGGCCGGGGCGAGCAGGTCCAGACAGCGCTCCAGGAGGACGGGCGTGTGGCGGCCGGCGGCGTCGGCGGGGGCCGGCTGCGCGACAGCCGGCGTTTGCGCGGCGGGGGCGTCGCTCACGGGTGTCCTCCTCTCCTGGTTCGGATTGCCACGACGTCGGCATTGCGACGTGCGGGGTACTCGGGTGCTGTTGGGCGTGGGGCCGCCGGTGGCGCCGCTCTGCCAGGACTCCTCCCGCGGGTTCCGGCGCCGGGGAAGAGGCGTCGGACGCTGCGGCGGGCGGAGACCTCACGGAACGGAACCGTTGCCGGTGGACTTCCGGGGGTTTGGGGCGGCTGGGGCCCATGCCTGACGGCGTTATGCAGTTGTACGGCCGAGGTGTTCGGGGCGGGTCAGAAGAACCCGGGGATGATCTCCTCGGCGGTGTCGGCGAAGACCTGCTCCTGTGCGGCCAGGTAGGTCTCCCAGGCCTTCGCGTCCCAGATCTCCACGCGTGCGCCGGCGCCGATGACCGCGAGATCGCGGCCCAGCCCGGCGTAGGCGCGCAGGGGCGCGGGGATGGTGATGCGCCCCTGCTTGTCGGGGATCTGCGAGTCGGCGCCGGAGAGCATGACGCGGACGTAATCGCGCGCCTGTTTCTGCGCCAGGGGGGCCTCACGCAGTTGGGCGTACATGCGCTCGAACTCGGCGGAGGTGAAGGCGTAGATGCAGTGCTCCTGGCCGCGGGTGAGGATCACACCGCCGGCGAGCTCCTCACGGAACTTCGCCGGAAGGATGAGCCGGCCCTTCTCATCGAGGCGGGGAGCGTGGGTACCCAAGAACATGCGGACCTCACTCCTCTCCCCTCGACGATCCAACGTGCCCCACATTACTCCACTTCGCCCCCCTTTCTTCCACTCTGAGGTCGCAAACTGGGGTCATGATCGCGTCGAGGCGGCCAACGGGACGGAGTTTTCCCCGGAATCACGGGCTCATACTGAGGTGGTTGAAAGTGGAGGGAAAGGGGCGCGCGGGACGGCATGGGCGTGGCGAGGTCGACCGAGGTCGGGCCGCGGACGGCAGCGCGAGCAGGGACGGCGGGGATGGCGACACCGGGGAGGCCACCCGTCGGCCGAGATCGGATAACGGGACCAGGCCGGGGAAAACGGAGGCGCCGGCGGTGGCGGTGCCGGTGTGTGGCGGACGCCCGGCACCCCCGCCCGGAACCACCCGTGGAGGAAAGTGGAGGGACGTCCGACGGACGCCCCGCACCCGCCCGGGCGGGTTGCGTTTCAGCCAATGGAGACCTTAGGTAGTGGCGCTGCTCACGACTTCGCGGTGAACTGACACAGTGTCAGCGTCGACATCCGAGGAGCCAGCCATGCTCACCGCCAACAGCCCCACTACCTCGACCACCAACCAAACCACCGCACCGGACACCGCCTACCCCCACCTCCTGTCGCCCCTGACGATCGCCGGTCATGTCCTGCGCAACCGCGTCCTCATGCCGCCCATGGGCACCGAGATGTGCACCGAGGACGGACTGTCCACCCCGCGCGAGGCCGCCTATTACGGGGCGCGCGCCGTGGGCGGCACCGCCGTCGTCATGACCGGCATCAACTTCGTCCAGTCCGAGCTTGAGCCCATCCACAAGGGCCTGGCCCGGGTCGATTCCGACGACTGCATCCCGGGCCTGCGCGGTATCGCCGAGGCCGTCCACGCCGGCGGGGGCCTCGCCGCACTGCAACTCACCCCTGGCCTGGGCCGCAACAACCAGTACTACGACGAGCTCGGGATGGAGCCGGTCTCGTCCTCGGACAACACCTATTTCTTCGACCCGTCCCGCCGCTGCCGCCCCCTGACGACCGAGGAGATCCGCCTCATCGTCCAGCGCGTGGGTGAGGCGGCACGCCGCGGCGCCGAAGCCGGCTTCGACGCCATCGACCTGCACGGGCACACCGGCTATCTCGTCGACCAGTTCATGAGCGCGCTGTGGAACCGCCGCACGGACGAGTACGGCGGCTCGCCAGAGAACCGCGCCCGCTTCGCCGTGGAGTGCCTGCGCGCCATCAAGGACAACGCCCCCGACTGCATCGTCTCCTTCCGCATCTCGGTCAACCACCGATTCGAGGGCGGGCGCACCTGGGAGGAGACCCAGGCGCTCGTCCAAGCCCTCGAGGCCGGCGGGCTCGACATGATCCTGTGCGACGACGGCTCCTACGAGGCCATGGACTACGTCTTTCCGCCGTACTACCTCGGCGACGCCCCGATGTGGGAGGCCGCCGCCAGGGTCAAGGAGGTCGTCTCCATTCCCGTGGCCGCCTGCGGCTCCCTCACCCCCGAGATCGGCGAGCGGCTCATCGCCGAGGGCAGCGCCGACCTCGTTGCCCTGGGGCGCCCGCTCATCGCCGACCCCGACCTCGTCGTCAAGCTCGAGCAGGGCCGCCGGGCCGACGTCCGCCCCTGCATCCGCTGCAACCAGATGTGCACCGGCAATGCCTTCTTCGGGCTGCCGGTGGCCTGCGCCGTGAACCCCGAGGCGGGTTTCGAGCTTGAGCGCGTGATCGAGCCCGGCAGCGTCACCGAGCCCAAGCGCGTCGTCGTCGTGGGCGCCGGCCCGGCGGGGCTCGAGTTCGCGCGCGTCGCCGGGCTGCGTGGGCACCGCGTCGAGATCTACGAGAAGGGCGACCGGATCGGCGGTGTCCTCCTGCCGGCGGCGACCCCCGACTTCAAGCGGGAGCTGTTCCGCATGATCGGCTGGTGGGAGCGCCAGCTCGAGCAGATCCCGACGGTGAGTATCCACCTGGGCCACGAAGTCACGGTCGAGGATGAGGTCCTCACCGGCGCCGACGTCCTCGTCCTCGCCAACGGCTCGCACCCCTTCGTACCCGAATCGGTCGCCGTCGCCCCCGGGGCACGCCCCGTCGACGTCCTCGCCTTCCACCGCGGGGCGCCCCTGGGCCAGCGCGTCGTCGTGTGCGGTGGTGGCCTATCGGGCGCCGACGCGGCCCTCGAGATCGCCCAAAAGGGCCACGCGGTCGTCATCCTCGAGATGGTCGAGGAGATCGCCGGGGACATGCTGATGCTCAACCGGATCTCGCTGCTGCGCGAGCTCGAGGCGCACGGGGTCGAGATCCGCACCCGCACCCTCGTCAAGGAGATCACCCCCGGGGGCGTGCGCGTCACCGGCACCGAGGGCGCCGAGGAGCTCGTCGAGGCCGACACCGTCATCACGGCCTTCGGGCTCAAGCCCGCCACGGGCGCGGGCGATGCTCTCGCCGCGGCCGTCCCCGGCGCCGAGGTCATCCGGGTCGGCGACTGCGTCAAACCGCGCAAGGTCGGCGA